>DATEJD010000037.1:0-2419 GCA_035278325.1 Gemmatimonadales bacterium
CGGGTGTGATGAGGTGGGCCAGCAGGCCCACGCCGACCGACTCGACGAACCTGCATTCGCCCCAGGGCCCCCGCACCAGCCCCACGTCCACCCGCCGGACCTCTCCCCGCGCCCAGGAGGTCACGATCCGGGCTGCGTCACCGAAGATCCCCAGCGAGGTCGCGATGTTGTTGGCGGTCCCGGCCGGCAGGATCGCCATCGGCACGGGGCCGCCGGCCAGGAGCTTCATGACCCGACCGACGGTCCCGTCGCCGCCGGCTACGGCCACGAGGTCGCCCGGATCGCGGAGCGCCTTCGCGATGCCGGACTTCCGGGTCCGCCGGACCTCGACCTGGTGCCCGACCGACCGGATGACCCGCCGGAGCTCGTCGGCGGACGCGGACCCCGCGCCGGCGCCGGGATTGAACAGCAAGGTGACCTGCATACGACCTTACGAAGGAGAGACGATGCGCATTCTGATCGCCAACGACGACGGCATCTACAGCCCGGGAATCCGTGCCCTGGCCGACGTGGCGCGCCGGTTCGGCGAGGTGCGGATCGTCGCGCCCGACGTGGAACAGTCGTCGATGGGCCACGCGATCACCCACTCTAGGCCGCTCACGGTCCGCCCCACCGTGATCGGTGACCACGAGGCGTTCCGGGTGAATGGCACGCCGGCCGACTGCGTGACGATCGGGGTGGCGGAATGGGAGCCGGTGGACGTGGTACTGTCTGGGATCAACCTGGGCTCCAACCTGGGGAACTCGATCTGGCACTCGGGCACGCTGGCGGCGGCCAAGCAGGCGCCCCTGCTGGGCGTCAAGGGAATCGCGCTCAGCACGCCGACCACCGAGGATCAGCCCGATTTCGACGTGCTCAGGCCGTGGGTGATCCGGGTGCTCGAGCTGCTGCTGGGCCAGGACGAGTCCCGCCTGGTAAACGTCAACCTTCCCGCCAAGCCGCGCGGGCTCCGCTGGACCCGCCAGTCGGTGCGGCACTACGACGGCAAGGTGGTGCCGGGGCGGGACCCTCGGGGCCGGCCGCACTTCTGGATCACCACGATGCCGCTCGAGGCGCCCGACGAGGGAACCGACCGCTGGGCGGTGGAGCACGGGTGGGTGTCGCTCACGCCGCTCCGGCTCGACCTGACCGACGAGGCGGCCCTGGCACGCGCGGTGGTGGAGGCGCCGGACTCGGTGCCGGCTTGACCGGACCGGTCGCGGGCGGCATCGTCGGGCATCTGAGGGGCGGGTCGAGCGGTGCAGCATCGCGCTGGTGGAGGAGTCGTCACCGGAGTGGACCGCGGCGGTGCTGCCGGAGATCCGGAAGGCACGGTTCGAGCCGGCGTGGAAGGACGGCCGCAAGGTGCGGCAGTTGATCTACCAGGTGTTCACCTACCACAGTGACGGGCGAAGCTCGGTGAGTCAGTAATCAAGAACCGGCGGCATGGCGCGGCTTTGTCGCCGAGGCGAAGCGCATGCCGCCGTACGGCAGCTACTGCACGACCACCGTCCCGTGCATGGACGGGTGGATGTGGCACTGGTAGGCATAGGTGCCGGGCGCGGCGAAGCTCCGCTGAATCGACACGTTCGCGTTGTTGCCACTGATGTCGGTCGGCGCGCCGTTCTGCGGATCGAAAAAGACGTTGTGCGCCACCGAGCCGAACGCGAACGTGACGCTCTCGCCGGTATGGATCGTGATGCTACCCGGGCTGAATGCCAGCGCCGGCGTGGCATTCACCGTGTTGCCGCCGCTCGGCGGCGCGGTCACGTCACCGCCGCCGCCCGAGCCGCAGCCATAGGCGAGCAGCACGCCGGCGAGCATCGCGAGTCTGAGTCTGGTCCTGGTCAACATGGACTTCCTCCGCGCAGAATGGTGGAATGCTTCGAGCCTCCGATTGACTCGGCGCGGGGAATATTGAACGTCGTCCGAGGCGAAACATCCGTCGGCGGCGAGGACCTGGCACCGACCGAGGTGAGGTGGGCGGGCCGTCGCCAGTAAGAAAAGAGACTGAATGGCCCGCGCGACCACCTTACGCGCCCGGTGGAATCGCGGATATTGGAAGACGCCTCACGCCAGGATGTCCCATGAACCCGTCGTTCGCTCCGTCGGCGCCCCGCCCGTCCATGGGGTCGGTGGCCGCGCGGATCCTGCTGCACTTCGTCTTTCTGCTGACCGCCGCCGGCTGTCTGGCGGGGTACCTGCACTTCCAAGCCGAAGGCCGCTCCGATGCCGCGCTCGCGAGCCTGGTTGCCGCGGCGCTGTTCGGCTTCATGCCGCTCCGCGACCTCATCCACATCGTGTTCCGGATCGAGGGCGCGGCCCTGCACCTGGTGCACGGGCTGGGCGGGCTGGCGCTGGTGGCATTGCCGCTGAGCGGGGCGGTGTCGGGCGCGCCGCTCCTCACCCACACCGCGATGGCGCCGTTCGCGATCATGGC
>DATEJD010000038.1:0-3178 GCA_035278325.1 Gemmatimonadales bacterium
ATGCCCCCTTCGCTTCGCTCAGGGTGACTCGTGGAGGGGCGGTCGCGAAGCCCGGCCTCATGCGTACATCCCCCAGAGCCGGTGCACGGCCGCCACCCGCTCGATGGCCTGCATGTACGCGCCGACCCGGGTGTTGACCGAATGCTTGCCGGCCATGCCCACCACCTCGTCGAACGACTGCACCATGATGCGCTCGAGCCGCTGATTCACGGTGTCCTCGTCCCAGAAGTAGCCGCCGCGGTCCTGCACCCACTCGAAGTAGCTCACCGTCACACCGCCGGCGTTGGCCAGGATGTCGGGGATGACGAAGACACCCTTCTCCTCGAGGATGCGGTCGGCGTTCGCGGTGGTCGGTCCGTTGGCGCCCTCGCAGATGATCCGGGCCTTCACGTCGCGCGCGTTCTTGCTGGTGATCACGTTCTCGAGCGCGGCCGGGACCAGCACGTCGCAGTCCAGCGTCAGCACCTGCTCGTTGGGGACGTGGTCGGCCTCCTTGTACTCGCTGAGGTACCGGTGCTGCTTCACGTGCTGCTGCAGCTCCTTGATGCGGAGACCCTTGGGGTTGTAGATCCCGCCGGACTTGTCGCTCACGGCGACCACCGTGAGGCCGAGCTCCTCCATGAGCTGCGCCGCGATGGAGCCCACGTTGCCGAATCCCTGCACCGCGACCTTGGTGCCCTTGATCGGGAGGCCGAGCTTCTTGAGGGCCTCCCGGGTGACGAGCATGCAGCCCCGCCCGGTCGCCTCACGCCGCCCGAGCGAGCCGCCCATCTCGACCGGCTTGCCGGTGACCACTGCGGTGACCGTGTGGCGCTTGTGCATGGAGTAGGTGTCCATGATCCACGCCATCATGCGCTCGTTGGTGTTGACGTCGGGGGCGGGTACGTCGGAGTCGGGGCCCAGGGTCTCGATGATCGCGGAGGTGTAGCGGCGGGTGATGCGCTCGAGCTCGGCGACGGAGAGATTGGGCGGGTCGCAGATGACGCCGCCTTTGGCGCCGCCGAACGGAATGTTGACCACGGCACACTTCCACGTCATCCACGCCGCCAGCGCCTTCACCTCGTCGAGTGTCACCTGCATGTCGAACCGGATGCCGCCCTTGGCCGGGCCGCGGCTGGTGTTGTAGAGCACCCGGTACCCGGTGAACACCTCGACCTCGCCGGAGTCCCGCACGATGGGCACGCTCACGATGATCTGCTTCTCGGGGCTCCGCAGCACCTTGTAGAGCCCGGGATCGAGGCTCAGGCGCTGGGCCGCGTAGTCGAAGCGGGACATCATGGCCTCGAACGGATTCTCCTCGTTGAGGAAGGTGTCCTTCTCCGGGCGGATGAGAAGCGAGGGTCGGCTCGTGGTGCTCATAGATGGTCCGGGTTGCTCCGAAATTGAGTTACAGTCGATCCACCGGGGTCACGACGGCATCCAGCACGGCGGCGATGGCATCGCCGCCCTCCTCCCAATTCAGGTCCAGCAGGGCGACCAGCGGCTCGGGCACCGCGGCGGGCCAGCGGTCGCGCAGCTTCACCGCATCCTTCTGCGTGATCACGACGTGGTCGGCGCGGCGCGCCGCGTGCGCCAGCCAGGCGACGTCCTCGTCGCGGTAGTCGTGATGGTCCTTCCAGGTGGCCACCTGCACCGCCGCGCCCGTGGCCTTAGTCTGGGCCACGAAGGCGTCGGGATCGGCGATGCCCGAGGCGGCCACCACGCGCTTTCCGGCCAGCGTGCTCGCCGGCAGGCGCTTGCCGCTCACCAGCCCCTCGAGCGTCCCGAGGCCCAAGTGGGCAACGGCCACCGGGCCGCGCACCCGGCCCGCCACCTGGCGGGCGAGCGTCTGGGCGGCCTCGGGCGTGGCGCGCTTCCGGGTGACGATCACCGCATCGGCGCGATCGAGCGCGTCCCACCCCTCGCGCCAGGGACCGGCCGGGAGGGGCCAGCGGACCGCGCGGGTCGTCTCCGCGCTCATGACCAGCACGTTGAGGTCGCGGTGCACATCGAGCCGCTGGTACGCGTCGTCCAGCACCAGCACCTGCGCTCCGTTGGCCAGCGCGCGTTCGGCGCCGGCCACGCGGTCGGGGTCGGCCACGACGACAGCCTCGGGCACCGAGTGCTGGTGCACCAGGGTCTCGTCGTTGCCGTATCCGCGGAGCAGGATGCCGGGCCGAACGCCCCGCGCCACGTAGTGCCGCGCGATCCAGACCGCGATCGGCGTCTTGCCCGAGCCGCCCACCGTGAGGTTGCCCACGGCCACGGAGGGGAGCGGCAGGTCGCGGGTGGCGAGCCAGCCCCGGCGATACGCCAGCCGGCGGGTGTCCATCGCGAGACGCCAGAGGCCCGACGCCGGCAGCAGCGCCAGGCGCGCGAGACGGGCGTCCGGGCGCCGGCTGGTCCACAGCCACCGCATGACGCGATGGGTGTCGCCCCGGCGGCTCATCGGTGTCTCATGCTCCCGTCCCGGCGATCTCGGCCAGTCGCGCCTCCGCCTGCCGCAGCCCTTCGGCCAGCCCCTCGTCGCCCGCGGCGACCTCGAACGGCCGGCCGTACACGATGCGCACGCTGGCGCCGACCTTGGGAATCACGAATCGGTCCCACGAATTTAACCGCCACACCCGGTCCGCCTCCGCGTGGAGCGGCACGATGACGGCGCCCGCGCGCTGTGCCGCGGCCACGACGCCCGGCTTGAGCTCTCGCCGGGGGCCGCGCGGGCCGTCCGGCGTGAACGCGACCGCGTAGCCGGCCTGGAGCTCGCGCACCGCGCCGAGCAGCGCTCGGGCGGCCCCGCGGGTGCTCGAGCCGCGGACCGCTCGATAGCCGAGCGAGGAGGCGAAATCGGCGAGATACTGACCGTCGCGCGCCTCGCTCACCACGATCGCGATCGACTGCCGGCGATGCTGCCACAGGAGCGGCAGCAGCACCTCGTGCCACAGGAGAAACACGTGGGGCCGCCGCGCCTCGTACAGCGGCCGCCAGCGGTCCTCGTCGACCGTGCGGATACGCCAGGACGCCGCGAGCGCCTTGAGCGCGGGGCCGGCGAGCACCCGCGCCGCGGCCGGCGGCATCCGGAGCTTCACGCGCCGAGGAGCTCGTCCGCGAGGGCCACCAGGCGGGTCGTGGCGCCGGGCGCGCCGAGCCGTTCGCGCACCAGCGCGAGCCCTTCCCGTTGCGCCACGGTGCGCGGGTCGCG
>DATEJD010000039.1:0-2364 GCA_035278325.1 Gemmatimonadales bacterium
CTCCTCCATGTCGGTCTTCAGGTTCTCCGATCGCGTCCCGAACACCGCCTGCATGCCTCCGCCGACCTGCACGACCCCCGCCGCGCCCAGCGCGCGCAACGCGTCCGCGCTGGCGAGGGACACGTCGTTGAGCTCGACCCGGAGCCGCGTGATGCAGGCATCGAGGCTCCGGATGTTGGCTCCGCCCCCGAACGCGGCGACCAGGCGCGCGGCCATCGAGTCGCCCGCCTCCACCGGACCCGTGGCCGCGGCCTCCTCCGTCTCGCGGCCCGGCGTCTTGAGGTCCCATCGGACGATCAGTCCGCGGAACAGCGCGTAGTAGATGAGCGCCCAGAGCGGGCCCAGCAGGAGCAGCCACCACCCCCGAGAGGAGTGGGGGTACAGCACGATGTAGTCGATGAGGCCGTGCGAGAAGGTCGTGCTGTGTCGGATTCCCAGCTCGATGGCCGTGAAGTACGCCAGCCCGGCGAGCAGCGCGTGGATGGCATACAGAAGCGGCGCCACGAACAGGAAGGAGAACTCGATGGGCTCGGTGATTCCGGTGAGGAACGAGGTGAGCGCGGCGGAGACCATGATGCCGCCGACCTTGGCCCGGTTCTCGGGTCGTGCGGTGCGCCAGATGGCCAGCGCGGCCGCGGGCAGGCCCCACATCTTGAACAGGTACCCGCCGGCGAGATTGCCCGCCGTCGGATCGCCGGCGGTAAAGCGGTAGATCTCGCCGCGGATGATCTTCCCGGTGGCTGGATCGATGTATTGGCCGACTTCGAAGAAGAACGGCACGTTCCAGATGTGGTGCAGCCCGAAGGGGATCAGCGAGCGCTCGACCACGCCATACAGTGCGAAGGCGAGCGCCGGGTTCCCCGCGGCGGCCCAGTGGGAGAAGTGGTCGATCGCCCGGCCGATCGGCGGCCAGACCAGGCTGAGGCCGATGCCGGCGAGCACGGCCGCGAACGCGGTGAGGATCGGCACCGAGCGCTTCCCGGCGAAGAAGCCGAGATATGCCGGAAGCTGGACCCGGTAGAACCGGTTGAACAGGATCGCCGCGACGGCGCCGATCAGGATGCCGCCGAACACCCCGGTCTCGATGGACGGGATGCCCATGATCGGACGCGCCTCATAACCCACTAGCGGGGCCATCACGCCCATGGTGGCCACCATCACGGCGAACCCGACGACCGCGGCCAGCGCCGCCACGCCGTCGTTGCCGGTCAGGCCGAGGGCGACACCGATCGCGAAAATGAGCGGCAGGTTGCTGAACACCGCGCCGCCGGCCTGGGCCATGACGTTGGACACCACTGGCGGCAGCCAGGTGAACTTGGCGCTCCCCACGCCGAGCAGGATGCCGGCCACGGGCAGGACCGACACCGGGAGCATGAGCGACTTCCCGATCTTCTGAAGCCAGGCGAACGCGGTGCGGCCGAGGCTCATGCCGGTGCTCCCGGGTGACGACGCGCGACCAGCGCCCGCACTTCCGCCCCGTCCGCGGCGTCGAGCGCGAGCCGGGCCGTGGTCTGGCACTCCTCCCACGAAAGGGCGCGGATCTGGGCCTTCACCGCGGGGACCAGGGGCACGCCCGCGCTCAGCTCGTCCACACCCAAGCCGATGAGAACCGGAACCGCCTGCGAGTCGCCGGCGGCGGCCCCGCACACGCCGACCCACCGCCCATGCGCGTGCGCGCCGGCGACCGTCCGCTCGATCAGACGCAGCACCGCCGGATGCAGGGCATCCACCTGCGGCGCGAGGCGCGGGTTGGTGCGATCCATGGCCAGCGTATACTGCGTCAGGTCGTTGGTGCCGATCGAGAAGAACTCGGCCTCCTGCGCGAGCCGGTCGGCCAGGAGGGCGGCCGACGCGGTCTCGACCATGATGCCCACCGGGAGCGGCGGCACTCCGAGAGCCAACCGCTGGAGCTCGACGACTTCGCGTGCGGCACGCCACTCTCCCACGGTCGAGATCATCGGGAACATCACCGCCACCCGGCCGGCGCGCGAGGCCCGCAGGATGGCGCGCACCTGGGTGGCGAAGAGGTCGGGCCGGTTGAGCAGCAGCCGGATCCCGCGCTCGCCGAGGAACGGGTTCGCCTCGGCGGGCACCGGGAGATAGGGGAGCGGCTTGTCGCCGCCGACGTCCAGGGTGCGGATCACCACCAGGCGCTCGCGGCCAACCTCGCGAACAATGGCCTCGTACGCGGCGGCCTGCTCGTCTTCGGTCGGTGCCGTGCGGCGATCGAGGAAGAGAAACTCGGAGCGGAGCAGCCCCACGGATTCGGCGCCGACCCCCGGAATCCGCCGGGCGTCCTCCACGTCGCCGACATTCGCGGCGACCTCGACCCGGTGGCCGTCCGTGGTGACGGCGGGCTGTCCA
>DATEJD010000040.1:0-2292 GCA_035278325.1 Gemmatimonadales bacterium
ACGGGCCGGCGCGCAGGCCTACAGCCATATCCGGCGCGACGTCCTGCACCCGCTCGGCCCCGATGGGGCTCGTCCCTATGGCGACATCGCCGGCGAAGCGGTGTTCGGCCCCCTCGCGCTGGTGAGTCGCATGGCCGCCGAGCCGCGGATCGTGGACGACCCCGAGTGGCCCGGACGCAAGGACCTGCAACTGGCCTGGCGTTTCCCGGAAGCGTATCTCAGCGCCCAGTTCAAGTACGGCAGCATCTTCTACGGGCAGATGGACCGCAATTGGGGACCGGTGGGTGTGACCGGCATCGGACTCAGCAATTACGCGTATCCGCAGGTCGAGGCCGGCTTCCGGGTGGGCACGCGCACGTTCGAGCTGGAGGCTCTGGCCCGCTCGCTGTACGACGAGCAGGACTCCCTCGGCAACGTCGTCCACCGCTACTTCTTTGCCCACCGCGCCGCCGCCCGCCTGAGCGATCGATTCTCCATCGCGCTGTGGGAAACCACCGTCCTGTCGGGCGTCGACCGGCAGTTCGACGGGCGCTACCGCAATCCGCTGACGATCCTCCTCTTCGCCAATCAGTATGGACTGGGCTCCAACGGCAACGACCTGATCGGTCTGGATGCCCGGTGGCGCGTGCGCGGGCGCACGACGCTCGAGACTTCGCTGGGGCTCGACGACCTGCAGTACGAGAACACCAGCGGTCCGACGCGCTACCCGAATCGATGGGCGCTCACCGTCGCGGGGTACGGCCCGCTGGGCCGTTCGCTCGGCTGGCGCGCACTCTATACCCAGGCCTCGAGCCTGGCCTTCCGCACCCTGAATCCATTCGAGAACTTCACCGACGCGGGCGTAGGCATCGGGCGCAACTTCGACGACATGGATCAGGTCACGCTTACGGTGAGCGTGCCCCGCGGGCCGCGCTGGGTGCTCACACCCGAGCTCACGCTGCTTCGCCAGGGCGAGGGCCAGATCAACGCCCCCTTCCCCACCACGGCGCAAGAGGCGGGGCAGATTCCGCAGATCTTCATCGGCGTGGTCGAGCGCACCTGGCGCGCCGCCATCGACGTCCGCGGCACGCAGGGCCCGCTCGATCTCCACATCAACGCCGGCTTTCACCACGTCGTGAACGCGGACCATCAGGAGGGACACACCGTGGACCGCTTCGAGGGACGCTTGCAGGCCACCATCGGCATCGGTCGCCAGGGGGTGTTGCGATGAGGCCGCCGCCGGCGCCGCTCACTCGCGACCGACTGCTGCACCTGATTCAGCGCATGCGGGACAGCAAGGTCGTCGTGGTGGGCGACATCATGCTGGACCGCTACCTGGTGGGGGACACCGAGCGGTTGAGCCCCGAGGCGCCCGTGCCGGTGGTCACCGTGCGCGAGCGGCACGCGCGGCTCGGTGGAGCCGCCAACGTGGCGATGAACGTGGCCGCGCTCGGCGCGCGGTCGCTGCTGGTCGGCGTCGTGGGCGACGACGCCGACGGCGTCACCATCCGCCAGGAGCTCGCCGTGGCGCGGCTGGAGGACCGCTACGTGCTCTCGGTGGCCGGCCGGCCCACTACCTCCAAGACGCGTATCATCTCCCGCGCCCAGCAGATCGTCCGCATCGACGACGAGGTCGAGACGCTGCTCGACGGCTCCGACCTCGACCGGCTCATCAAGATTGCCCGGGAGGCCCTGGCCGACGCCGACGCCCTGCTGCTCGAGGACTACAACAAGGGCGCGCTGCCGCCCAAGCTGATCGTGGCGGTCATGGAGGTCGCCCGCCGGCGCGGCATTCCCATCGTGGTGGATCCCAAGTTTCGCCAGTTCTTCGAGTACGCGGGCGCCACCGTGTTCAAACCCAACCGGCGCGAGCTCGAGTCCGCCCTGGGGGCGGCCGTGGATCTCAAGAACGGCAATGCGCTCCCCGAAGTGCTGGCCCGGCTCAAGGTCGACAACCTGCTGGTGACGCTGGGCGCCGAGGGGATGGTGCTGGTGATGAAGGACGGCAGCCTCACCCACATTCCGAGCATCGCGCGGTCGATCTACGATGTGTCCGGCGCGGGCGACACGGTCACGGCCTGGATGGGGGCGGCGCTCGCCGCGGGCGCCTCGGTGCGCGAGGCGGCGCAGCTCGCCAACTATGCGGCGGGGGTGGAGGTGGGCAAGGCCGGCGTGGCGACCGTCTCACCCGAGGAGGTGCTCGCGGTGCACGAGGAAAGGTTCGATCAGATCGGAAGGCTCAGGCGGGGAGGGCTGATCTGAACGGTGAGCGAGTCACCCTGAGCGAAGCGAAGGGGGCATGCGTTCGGGCAT
>DATEJD010000041.1:0-6708 GCA_035278325.1 Gemmatimonadales bacterium
CCGTTCCCGCTCACCGCTCACCGCTCACCGCTTACCGTTACCAGACCACCCGCACCCGGTACGTCAGCGTCGCCTCGCCTTTGGCGGGCACCTTGACGCGAAACCGCGTGATCGTGGACGAGACCTTCTCGGCCGGCACGCTGCTCTGCAGCACGCTCCACTCGCCTGACCGCTCTTCCTGCACGTCCACGCTCACCGCGCTGTCGGTCGCATTCCGAAGGGTCACCCGATAGTCGGCGGTGGCCTGGGTGCGCCAGCCGGCGCGGGTGCTGTCCCGCCGAGTCACGTAGGTCGTTTGCACCCGCTTAGCCGTGAGGTCGAAGGCGGTGCCCGCCGAGAGCCGCAGGTCCTCGCCGGCGGGCGTGTGGTCCATGGCCGCCTCGCCCACCAGCTGCGCGCGGCCGCTGCTGTCGGCCTGGAACAGGCGCACCACGCCTGCCGGCAGCGGGTGATCTCCGAAGTCGGTCTTGCGGGGCCGCTTGAGCGTGTAGACCACCTCGACCGGCGCCTCGGTCTCGTCACCCTGCTGCGGCAGGATGCCCCACCACGGCACCTGGCCATGCACCACATACGTCCGCTCGTACTTCACCCTGGCCGGCTCGAACAGCGCGATCGTGTTCGTCAAGCCGGGGAGGAGCGTCGTGCGGCCTGGGAGTGAGTAGAGGTGGAACTCGCCCACCCGCTGCTCGCTCGCCACCTCGCGCTTGTCGTAGGCCGCCGCCATGGCGACCCGCGCTTCCTGCAGCGGGATCGGCGGTGGCGCGCCGGTCTCGGCCCGGCTGACCGCGCCCGCGAGCAGCTGCAGATCGGCATCCTCGGCGCGGAGCGTCTGGCTCTCGACTATGGCGCTGCCAGTCACTCGCGCGTCGCTTCCGCCGAGCAGCACCTGATAGCTCGCCCGCCAGGCGGCTCCGGCCGTGAAGTAGCCCAGTCGGAGCTTGTCCTGGGCCCGATCGCTGTCGAGGCGCATGGCGGTGGTCGGGTCGGCCACGACCACCTCGCCCGGATACATCGCCGCGCCGGGCATGGTGAACGTTACCCGCCCATCCGGCAGCTGCAGCCGGAGCGGATCCACGCCGAGCACCAGCGCGCTGATGGTGTCCTTCGATTCCGGCAGCCGGAACACGACCCGCCGCCCGACGGACCGGCGCAGCACGCTGCTCTCGTCCACCGCGCCGTCGTAGGTCAGGCCGCCGATCGTGACGCTCGAGTCGAGCGAGAACAGGCTGGCCGGGTCCAGCGCGCCTAGCGCCACCCGCTGGGTGCTGGCGCCTTTGGGCACGGCGACCGAGACGGTCCGGCGCACCAGCACCCGGCCGTCATTGTAGATCGTGAGAGAGGTCTGGGCCTCGAGCGCCGGAGGAAGCGCGGAGGCGAGCAACACCAGCAGGCCGGCCACACGGGCGGTGGTCATTTGGGGAGAAACTCCATGGCGGCGCGGCTCGCGACCCGCCGCACGATGATGTAAGTGGCGAGCACCGCGATGGCTCCGTAGAGCCGGGAGGTGGGATCGCCTGGGAGTCGGATTGCGACATACGCCGCCATCAGCGCCGTCGCCGCGAGAGAGATGCGGTGGGCCAGCCGATTTGCACGGCGCTGCCGCTCGGCGCGGCAGTCGGGGCAGAGCTCCCCCCAGGGGAGGCCCGGCACCCGCCGTCCACATTTCGCGCAGGGGACCTCAGGCAACCCGCCGGGCAACCGCACGCCCGAACTCCTCCGTGGATGCCGAGCCGCCCAGATCGCGAGTCCGGACGTTGTCCCGCACGATGACGTCGGCGATGGCTTGGCGGATCCGATGGCCCCGCTCCAGCTCGCCGATGTGGTCGAGCATCATCGCGGCTGCCAGCATCTGGGCCGAGGGGTTGGCGATCCCCTTCCCCGCGATGTCGGGCGCGCTGCCGTGCACGGCCTCGAAGATGGCCGCCTTGGTGCCGATGTTGGCGCCGGGCGCGAGGCCCAGCCCGCCCACCAATCCGGAGACCTCGTCGCTCAGGATGTCGCCGAACATGTTGGTGGTGACCATGACGTCGAACTGCTCGGGCCGCATCACCAGCTGCATCGCGGTGTTGTCCACGATCATGTCGTTGGACTCGACCCGGCCCTCGTACTCCTTCGCGACCGTGCGCCCGACCTCGAGGAACAGCCCGCTCACCATCTTGAGGATGTTGGCCTTGTGTACGATGGTCACCTTCCGGCGCCGCTGGCGGACCGCGTACTCGAACGCGTACCGTACGATCCGCTCGCAGCCGGCGCGGGTCACGATGGCCATCGATTCGCCGACCGCGCGCGGATCGTCCCCGATCTGGACGAAGTGCTCGACGCCGATGTAGAGGCCCTCGAGGTTCTCGCGCACCAGCACGATGTCGATGTTCTCGAACCGGCCGCCCGGGACGATGGTGCGCGCGGGCCGCACGTTGGCGAACAGCTCGAACTCCTTCCGCAGCCCCACATTCACCGAGCGGAACCCGGTGCCGACCGGGGTGGTGAGCGGCCCCTTGAGCGCGAGGTGGGTCCGGCGAATGCTGTCGACCGTGGCGTCCGGCAGCGGGGTGCCGGTAGCCTCGACGGCCGCCATCCCGGCGAGCTCCTCCTCCCAGTGGAACGTGAGACCGGTGGCCTCGAGCACCCGCACCGTCTGCGCGGTGATCTCAGGACCGATGCCGTCACCCGGGATGAGGGTCGCGTCGTACGTCATTGGTCGAGCGGCAGCACCGAGGCGAGCGCGGCCCTGAGGGCGCCGGCCGGCGTGGCGGCGCTCGCCGCCGGGACGCTGCGCCAGAGAATGCGGCCCGAGCGCGCGTCGGCCGCCACCAGGGACAGCTCGGCGCGGACCCCGCCATCGCGGTCCTTGACGAAGCCGAGCGAGGCGGGCACGAAGACGATCCGGCCATTGATCAGCGCCGTGAGATTCCGAAGCGACGCCTGCAGCCGCTCGGGGACTTGCTTGAGCCGTGGCGAGCGGAGCGCCGCCTGGCCCATCTCGTCCGGATCATCCACCAGCCCCGCCGCGCGGCGGGCCAGCTTGCGGAGCCGGGGCGGCAGCACCCACTTGACCTCGGGCGCGCGCTCGGTGAGCGCCCCACCGATCATGGAGTCGGCCCACGAGAGCGTCGCGCGGCGGTCGCGGTAGGGAGCGAAGAGGGAATCGCCCTCGAACGCCGGATCGATGGCGACCAGCGTGATCGGCAGAACCGCCACATCCTGGCCGCCCAGCGAGTGGACCGGCACCGGCGGCTGAGGAGACTCCTGACCGGCGAGCGGCAAGGCCAGCAGGAGCGCGAGTACGATTGTGACGAGAGGGGTGCGGGACACGGCGGGAAAGTAATCGGGCGAGGGGGTGGGAAGAAGACGGCGGGACAGCGGGGACGTTCCTCATCCCGAGCGCAGCGAGGGGCCTTGTCAAGCGCGGGAACAGGTCGGATTGCATCCGACCAAGGTCCCTCGCTGCGCTCGGGATGACAGTGTCGAATTACTCCAGCGACAACCCCCCATCCACCACGATCGTCTGCCCCGTGATATGCCGCGCCGATTCCGAGCACAGGAACGAGATCACATGCGCCACATCGTCGGGATCGGCCACGCGGCCCAGCACCGAGCTCTTCTGCGCCCGCTCGATGACCTCGGCCGGCAGCATGGCCATGCGCTCGGTGCGGATGAACCCCGGCGCGACGGCGTTCACGTTCACGTTGGCGGGCCCGAGCTCCACCGCCGCGGCGCGCGTGAGGCCGAGCAGCGCGGCCTTGCTGGCCGCGTAGTTGGACACGCCGAACCCGGGCCGCTCGGCCTGGTGCGCGCTCACGCTCACGATCTTGCCGTAGTGCTGCGACCGGAAGATCGGCGCGACCGCGCGGATGCAGTTGAACGCGCCGGTCACGTTGGTCTCGAGGACCTCGTTCCAGGCATCCTCGCTGAGCCGCCAGAGCGCGCCGTCGCTCGCGATGCCCGCGTTGTTGATCAAGAAGTGCACCCCGCCCAGGCGCTGCTTGGCTTCGCCCACGAACCGCTCGACCGCGTCGCGATCGCGCACGTCGCACTTCACGGCCAGCACGCCGGCTCCCATGGCGGTGAGGGCGGCCTCGGTGAGCAGCGCCTGCTCGCTCACGTCCCTGCCGGGCATGTTGACGAAACAGAAGGCCACGTGGCAGCCCAGCTTGCCGAACTCGATCGCGATATGGCGGCCCAGTCCGGTCGCGCCGCCGGTCACGATCGCGACCTTTCCACGCCACCCCCGGGACACCGGTTGTGGCTGGGGTTCCTCGAGCGCGGCTCCGCTTCCCTCCGGGCTCTCGTATTCCCACGAGGGCCGGTGGCCGAAGCCGAAGGATGGCAAGGGCATGGGCTTCGAAGGTACGGCTCGCCCGGAATGGCGGCAAGGCGGCGCACGCCCTGGTCTCAACCCAGGCCAGGCTATTAATTGACATATGCTTCGAAAACTCGGGTGGTTCCTCATCGCCCTGGCGGGCGCCGCCGGCTGGGCGGCGCTGGCCCTCCATCGCGGCGAGACCATCAGCGCCGCGTGGCTCATCCTCGCCGCCGTCGGTACCTACCTCATCGCCTTCCGCTTCTATAGCCGCTTCCTGGCCGACCGAGTGTTCGGCCTGAACGATCGCCGCGCCACCCCCGCCGAGCGGCTGGCCAACGGGCGGGACTTCGTGCCCACCTCGCGCTGGGTCCTGTTCGGGCACCACTTCGCGGCCATCGCGGGGCCAGGGCCGCTGGTGGGGCCGGTCCTGGCGGCCCAGTTCGGATACTTGCCCGGCACCATCTGGATCGTGATCGGGGTCGTGCTCGCCGGCGCGGTGCAGGACTTCACGATTCTGTTCGCGTCCATGCGGCGCGACGGGAAATCGCTGGGCCAGATGGCCAAGGAGGAGACCGGGACCGCGACGGGCGTGCTCACCATGGTGGCGGTGCTCGCGATCATGGTGATCCTGCTCGCGGTGCTGGCCCTCGTCGTGGTCAACGCGCTCAAGGACAGCCCGTGGGGCGTGTTCACGATTGCCTGCACCATGCCGATCGCCGTGCTGATGGGCTTCTGGATGAAGGTCTGGCGGCCCGGGAAGACGCTCGAGGCCACGGCGATTGGCGTGGTGCTCCTGATGGTGGCGCTGGTCGGCGGGCGGTACGTCGCCCAGTCGCCCACCCTCGCTCCGCTGTTCACCTGGTCCGGACTCACCATCGCGTACGCGGTGATGGGCTACGGGTTTGTGGCCAGCGTGCTGCCGGTCTGGATGCTGCTCTGCCCGCGCGACTACCTCTCCACCTTCATGAAGATCGGCACCATCCTGCTGCTCGCGCTGGGCATCCTCCTGGTGCTGCCGCCGCTCCGGATGCCGGCGCTCACCCCGTTCATCGACGGGACGGGTCCGGTGTTCGCCGGCAAGCTGTTCCCGTTCGCGTTCATCACCATCGCGTGCGGCGCCATCAGCGGCTTCCACGCGCTGGTCGCATCGGGCACCACGCCCAAGATGCTCACGCGCGAGAGCGACGCCCGATTGATCGGGTACGGCGGCATGCTGATGGAGTCGTTCGTGGCCGTGATGGCGCTGTGCGCGGCCGCGCTGCTCGACCCGGGCATCTACTTCGCGATCAACGCCCCGCTATCCGCGCTGGGCGGCAGCGTCCAGTCCGCGGCGGAGGTGATCCGGGGCTGGGGCTTCACCGTCACGCCCGATCAGATCACCG
Source organism: Gemmatimonadales bacterium (assembly GCA_035278325.1). Lineage (GTDB taxonomy): Bacteria > Gemmatimonadota > Gemmatimonadetes > Gemmatimonadales > GWC2-71-9 > CAVVWJ01. The sequence goes on from DATEJD010000041.1 coordinate 5,686, forward strand.
CGCTCGCCGCCGAGGTCGGCGAGAAGAGCCTCCTCGGCCGCGTCGGCGGCGCGCCGTCGCTCGCCGTCGGGATGGCGCACATCCTCAGCGGGGCGTTCGGGCAGGGGCTGGTGGCGCTGTGGTACCACTTCGCGATCATGTTCGAGGCGCTGTTCATCCTCACCACGCTCGACACCGGGACGCGGGTGGGACGCTTCATGGTGCAGGAGCTCGCGGGCCACGTGTGGGCCCCGCTTGCCCGCACCTCCTGGTACCCGAGCACCGTGATCACCTCGGCGCTCATCGTGGCGGCCTGGGGCTGGTTTCTCGTGCAGGGGGTGACCGACCCGCTCGGCGGCATCAACTCGCTCTGGCCGCTGTTTGGCATCAGCAACCAGCTGCTGGCGGCCGTGGCCTTGTGCGTCGGTACGACCGTCCTCATCAAGAGCGGCAAGGCGCGCTATGCCTGGGTGACACTGGCGCCGCTGGCCTGGGTGCTGACGGTGACGTTGACCGCCGGCTGGCAGAAGGTGTTCGCGGCCGACCCGCGGCTCGGCTTCCTGGCGCACGCGGCGCGCACCGCCGAGCAGGTGACCGCCGGTTCGCTCGAGGCCGCGCGGGGCGCGCGCCTCATCTTCAACGACCGGCTCGATGCCGCGGTAGCGCTCACCTTCATGATCGTCACCGTGCTCGTGGTCGCTGCGTCCGCGCGCGAATGGCTGCTGGTGCTCCTGCGGCGCCGGCCCGCGACCGCCAACGAGTCTCCCTTCGTCGAGACCGCGTATGTGGGCTAGGGCCGAGGCGCTGCTGCGAGTGGTCCGGCGCATCGCCGGCATGCCGGATTATGCTGCGTACGTCGAGCACGCGCGACGCTGCCATCCAGAGCAGGCGGTGCGGTGTGAGCGGGAGTTCTACGAGGAGTTCCTGCGGGCGCGTTACGAGGGCGGGCCGACGCGCTGCTGTTGAGGCTCCGGTGCTGAGGCGGGAGCGGGGCGCCGGAGGTAGAGTCGAGTCACCCTGAGCGAAGCGAAGGGGGCATGCGTT
>DATEJD010000042.1:0-9665 GCA_035278325.1 Gemmatimonadales bacterium
CTCCTCCAGGTCGCCGAGCGAAGCCTTTCGGCCAATCTCGCCGCACGCGAGGGGCGCCTGGATGAGGCGGTAACCCTCTTTCGCCAGGGCATCGAGGTGGAGGACAACCTGATCTACGACGAGCCCACCGCCTGGGCCCTCCCGCTCCGCCAGCAGCTCGGCGCCGTTCTCCTGGCCGCCAAGCGCAACAAGGACGCGGAACAGGCCTTCCGCCAAGACCTGGTGCGCTTCCCGAACAACGGCTGGTCACTCCACGGCCTGGCGGAGGCACTGCGCGCGCAGGGGAGGACTCGCGAGGCAGACGAGGTCGCCGCGCAGTTCAAGAAGGTGTGGGCGAAGGCGGACGTCGCGGTGGCGGAGAGGTAGGGGGGCGGACGCGTGAGTCACCCTGAGCCCTGGCTGCGCCCAGGGTAAACTCCGCGAAGGGGGCATGCGTTTGGGCATGCCCTCTTCACTGCGTTCAGGGTGACTCACGCGACCGTCCCACCGCCGCCTGCCCCTACTGGTACTGGATGTAATACGGCACCGGCCACAGCCTGATCACCTGCTCCGGCGTCATCATGGGCTTGTCATTCTTGAAGAACAGCTTGAACCCCGTGAACTCCACCGGCTCGGGTACGATGAAGAACTTGTAGGCGTCCTCCTTGAGCCACGGCGCGCCGAACCCGTCCATATCCACCACCACCTGGACCCTGGGATCGAGCGTGATCTTGTCGTGGTTGGTGAGCATCCGCTGGGTGAACCGGTGCACCACCAGCACCTTCGGCGGCACCTTCTTGCGATCCACGATGTCGGCCAGCAGGCGGACGGCGTAGTTCACGTCGGTCGCGTCGAGCGTGCCGATGCGCTTGCCCGGAATCCCACCGAGCTTCATCGCGAACTCGGGATCGAGCGCGAGGTGCACGTAGGGCAGCTCGAGATACTTGACCAGGTGCGGCAGCTCGTCGGGCACGGTGCTGTGCCCGATCTGCACATCCAGGAACACCAGCCAGCCACGCTCCTCCGCCCAGCCGAGCACCCGCTCGATGAGCTGATCCGAATGACGAAGGCGGTACTTCTGCCCCGCCCCCGGCTTCCCCTGCGCCACCGTCGCGATCAGGTGCAGCGCCGGCATCACCGGTCGGCCCGGATCCGCCTTGGCCCACTCGGTGGCGGTCCGCTCCAGCTTGGGAAGCATCTCCTCGGGGGGGAGCTGCCCCAGGATGCCCATGCGACTCGATTTGGGATTCCCGTAGAACGCGACGATCCGGTGCTCCGGCAGGAGGGCACCCGGGAGCGGGGCGGGACCCTTCACCGGCCAGCGGGCCGAGTCGGCCGGGCTGAGCTGGTATCGCCGGCGCTCGCCGGCGGTGAGCTTGCGACGGGTGCGCCGGGACGGTGCCGCCGGATCCGCCGCCGCCGGGTCCGCCGCCGAGTCGGCCGGTTGGCTATCGGCCGCCGCGAGGAGGGCCGAATCGGGGTGAGCCGGCTTCGGGTCCGCTGGAATCAGGATCGGCTTGGGGATCCAGACCGGGGTCGCGGGTACCGGATCGGCCGCCGGGGTCGACCCTGGCTGCGAGGCGAGCGCGGAGGAATCAGCGTGCCCCGGCTGCGCGGAACGGTCGCGGGCGCCGCAAGCCGGAAGCGCGGCCGCCAGCCAGAGGACCGCGATGAGTTGGCTGAATTTCATGGAGGCGGAATCTACCATGCGGTCCAAGGCCGCCCGCTACCCGCGGACCCTGGCCTCGACCGAATCGAGCGGTACACCGCGGCCCGCGAGCTGGCGATCCTGCAGCCCCGACAACGTCAGCAACGCCACGATCGATCCTATCAGCGCGAGCTGCATGTCCCACTGCGTGTCCCACACATCGCCCTGGGTTCCCAGGAAGTCGGTCGCAGCCCCTCCGGCCCGTAGCGCGGTCCAGAACTCGATCAGCTCATAGAACGCGCTGAACGCGAGGCAGAAGCAGACCACCATGAACGGCAGCCAGCGAGTGCCCCGGAGCGGCGAGCGGCGGATGAAGATCTCCCGCGCGAGCATCGCCGGAACGAAGCCCTGCGCCAGATGTCCGATCCGGTCGTAGTTGTTGCGGGTGAACCCGAGCCAGTCCTCCATCCAGAATCCCAGCGGCACCCGCGCATAGGTGTAGTGGCCCCCGAGCATCAGGATGAGGCAGTGGATCCAGACCAGCGTGTAGGTGAGGGAGGTCAGGCGCAGCGTCGGATAGAGCCAGATCAGCGCCGGCACCCCGATGAAGATCGGCGCGGTCTCGAGCCACCAGGTGAACCGATCGTGCGGCTGGATGCCGGACCACGCCAGCAGCATGATCACGCTCGCGAGCAGGACCAGCTCGTAGCTCGACGGCCGGACGCGCATCGGGCCTCCGGTGATCGGATGTGGCTCAGGATAGGCGAGTGAGTCGATTCAGTCCACGAACGGCACGTCCACCACCAGCCCGTCCCGTGCGATCAGCGTGTCCGGAAACACCGCGCGCGCCTCGGCCAGGAGCTCGGGCGCGTCGCGCGAGTACCGCGGGCTGATGTGGGTCAGCACCAGCTGCCGCACCCCTGCGTCGAGCGCCACGCGCGCGGCCTCCGACGCGGTGCTGTGGCCGGTCTCGACCGCCCGCTCGGCCTCATCGCCGCCGAAGGTGGCCTCGTGAATCAGCAGGTCGGCCCCGCGCGCGGCCTCGATCAGCGCGAAATGGGGTCGAGTGTCGCCCGAGTACACGACCGTACGGCCCCGGCGGGGCGGGCCGACCAGGTCATCCGGGCCGATCACGCGCCCGTCGTCCAGCCGAACCGTCCGGCCCCGATGCAGCTCGCCCCACATGGGTCCCTCCGGCACGCCGAGCTCACGCGCCCGCTCGGGGTGGAACCGGCCCAGCCGGGTGTGCTCGGCCAGGGCGTACCCGACCGTGTCGGCCCGGTGGTCGGTCTCGAACACGACGATGTCGTAGCCTGGGCGACGCAGGCAGTCCCCGGGCCGGACCTCGAGGACGGTGACCGGGAACTTGTTGCGCTCCACGCCCAGACTCAGCGCGGCGGTGAGGATCCGCTCCGCGCCGCGAGGGCCATAGAGGGTCACCGGCGCGGTCCGGTCCTGGAGGCCCATGGTCCGCAACAGGCCGATGATGCCGAGCATGTGGTCGGCGTGGAAGTGGCTGAAGAAGACCTCGGTGAAGGAGAACCCGACACCGTAGCGCATCATCTGCCGCTGGGTCCCCTCGCCGCAATCGAACAGCATCATCTCCCCCTCGCGCTGAACGGCGAGGCCGGAGACATTCCGCTCGACGGTGGGGCAGGCGGCCCCGGTGCCGAGGAAGGTGACGGAAAGCATGGGGGGAAGATAGGGCGATAGGGCGATAGGACGATAGGACGATAGGACGATAGGGGCGGAAACGCGTCGGGTCCGTCACCCCGAGCGAAGCGAGGAATGAGGCGGTCCGCTCGCGCACCCCCTATCGTCCTATCGCCCTATCGCCCTATCGCCCTAAAACAGCTTCACCGTCACCGGCACCTTCCCCGGATGCTTCTGCAGCTCGTCGAGCAGTCGCTTCATGCTCTGGCTCAGCTCCCGGATATCGGTATAGAAACCGGTATCGGTGGCGAACTTCCCGATGGAGCCGCGGCCGCTGTGGACCCCGGCCAGCACGCTGTCGAGGCGGGCGCTGGTGGTGGTGAGCTGAGCCGTCATCATCGCCAGATTGCCGGTCAGCGTGTCGGCCCGGCCCAGGGTGCGCGCGAGCGCGGGGTTCCCCAGCGTGCTGTCCAGCCGCTCGCTCAGCGCGCGGAACGAGGCCATGGTGCGGGTCAGCTCCGCCGATGGGCCGGTCTTGGTGTCGCTCAGCATCTGCATGGTGCGCTGCGTGGCCTTGAGGGTCGCCTGGAGCTGGTTCAACGTCTCGTAGAGCTCGTCCGCGGTCTTCTGGTTCACGATCGCCTGCGCGCCGAGCAGGACGCTGTCCGCCTTGTCGCTCAGCTCCGCGGCGCGATCGGTCAGCCCCGCCTTCATGCTTCCGATGATGACGTGATTGCGGGGCAGCGTCTCGGCGGCCCGCCCGGGGTCGAACTCGATGGCGGCGTCGCCCACGAATCCGACCGCCACCACCGAGGCCGACGCATCGATGCGCGGCTGGATCTTGTCGGGCAGGCTGACCGAGATGATCACCTTGCCGACGTCCGCGAGCTGAATCCGCTCGACCTTGCCGACCGCCACGCCGGAGATCCGCACCACGGAGCTCGCCTTGAGGTTCGAGGCGTCCCGGAACTGGATCTTGTAGAACTTCTCACTGTTCCCGCCCACCGACCGGCCACTCAGCCAGGTCGTGCCGACGAAGAACAGGACGAAGGCGGCGATGACCAGGGTGCCGACGGTGGCTTCCTGCTTGTAGGCAAGATCCATGAGGGGCTCAGGCGGCGATGGTGGCGTTGTGGAAGTCGCGCTCGAGGAATTCCTGCACCCGCGGGTCGGTCGAGGCCAGGAACTCCTTGGGCGTGCCCTGCTGCACGATCTTGCCGCCGGTGAGAAGCGCCAGGCGGTTGGCGGTGCGGAAAGCGCCCCGCACGTCGTGGGTCACCATGACGCCGGTCACGCCGAGCGTCTCCGCCAGGCTCCGCACCAGCTCGTCGATGACGTCGGCATTGACCGGGTCCAGTCCCGAGGTGGGCTCGTCGTACAGCAGGTACTTGGGGCTTCCCGCGATGGCGCGCGCGATCCCCACCCGCTTCCGCATCCCACCCGACAGCTCCGCCGGATACTTGTCGACCGTCTCGGGCGGCAGGTTCACCAGCCGGATGCACTCGGCCACGCGGTGGCGCGCGTAGTCGAGGTCCCGGTACTTGCTCTCGTCGGTGATGCCCAGCCGGACGTTCTCGAACACGTTGTCGGAATCGAAGAGTGCCCCGTTCTGGAACACGTACCCGATGTGCGACCGGAGCTCCGCCAGCTCGTGCCGCTTGAGGCGGGGGACGTCCTTGTCGTCCACGATGATCGTGCCGCTGTCCGGGTGGATGAGCCCGATGATGTGCTTGAGCAGCACGCTCTTTCCCGTGCCCGACGGCCCCAGCAGCGCGACCGTCTCGCCTTCCTGCACGTTGAAGTTCACGCCGTCGAGGACGACCTGCTTGCCGAACTTCTTGTGGACGTCGATGAGCTCGATCATTGGTTGAGCAGCAGCTTGGTGAGGACGACATCGAGCAGCAGGATCATGACCGAGCTGCTCACGACCGCGCCGGTGGTGGACCGGCCCACCCCTTCGGCGCCCTGCTGGGTGTTGAATCCCATGTAGCAGGAGATGACGGTGATGCAGCCGGCGAAAAAGAACGCCTTGATCACGGAGTAGGTCGCGTCGAACGAGCGCCAGAAGGTGCGGGCGCCGTAGGCGAAGTCCGCGTCCGTGATCGGCAGCACCAGCTTCATGCTGAACCAGCCCGCGGCGATGCCCATGACGTCGGCGAACACGGTCAGCACCGGGATCATGATGAGCCCCGCGATCACGCGCGGGATGATCAGGTGCGACGAGGGCGAGCGACCCAGGCTCTCGAGGGCGTCGATCTGCTCGGTGACCCGCATCGTGCCCAGCTCCGCCGCGTAGCGGGCGCCGATCCGGCCCGCGAGAATGAGGCCGGTGAGCACGGGGCCCAGCTCGAGCACGATCGATTCCACGATCACGCCGGCCAGGTAGTAGATCGGGATCGTGCCGGTGAACTGGTAGCGCGCCTGAAGGGCGGTGACGCCGCCGGCGAAGCCCGAGATGAGCAGCACGATGAAGAGGCTGCCCACGCCGATGTTCCATGCCTCGGTGAACATCCGCGGCAGCCAGATGCGCACCTCGTTGAGGCTTCGCACCAGGTCCACCACCAGCATCGACACCCGGCCGACGTGCGAGGTGGCGTTCAAGAACCAGCGGCCGACCAGTCGGGGCAGCGCGAGAGCTTCGGTGGCCATGAGCGGGGGGCGGCTCCTGGTGGACGGCAGTCGGCGTGGGGCACATCCCGCGGCCCGGCGTGGCCGCGCGACGCGCTGATCTCTATCTTCACCCCCCATGGCTCGCAAGTCCACCCCTCGCCAGCGACACGCGGCGCCGCCGCACGCGGCCGAGTTTCGGCGCCGGCTCCTGCGCTGGTTCCGCCGCCACGGGCGAGACCTGCCGTGGCGCCGCACCCGCGATCCGTATCACGTCACCGTCGCCGAGTTCATGCTGCAGCAGACCCAGGTGTCGCGGGTGGAGGCGTACTACCATCGGTTTCTCGAGCGCTACCCGACCGTGGAGGCGCTGGCCCGCTCCGAGCCCGCCACCGTGCGCGAGGCCTGGGCCGGCCTGGGCTACTATCGGCGGGCGGCCAATCTGCACCGCCTGGCCCGCGCCGTGATCGATCGGCACGACGGTGTCATTCCCTCCGAGCCCGCGCACCTGCTGGCGCTGCCGGGCGTCGGCCGCTACACCGCCGGCGCGGTCGCCAGCTTCGCCTACGAGCGGGCCACGCCGGCGATCGACACCAACGTGGCCCGGGTCATCCGGCGCGCGTTTCTTCCGCGGCTCGCCGCGGGCCGGCAGGAGCGCCGCCTCTGGGCGATGGGTGTCGCCATCATGCCCCGTCGCAGCGGTGCGGCCGCCTGGGGGTTCAATCAGGCCATCATGGAGCTGGGCGCCCTGATCTGCACGGCGCGGGTGGCGCGCTGCGGCGAGTGCCCGGTGAGCGGGGTCTGTGTCACGGGGAGGAAGGCAAGAGGGCGATAGACGCGAAGGCGGGAGGGCAACGGAGCATCGGAGTCACCCTGAGCGAAGCGAAGGAGGCATGCCCGAACGCTGCCCCCTTCGCTTCGCTCAGGGTGACTCCCAGCACGTTCAGGGTGACTCCCCGCCCTCCGCCCTACCGCACCATCGCCCCGGCCACCAGCGCCAGCAGCGCGAGCGTGCCCGACACCGATCCCACCACCCGCTGGCGCGACCGCAGCTCGTCGAAGTAGGCCGCGCCCGCGCCGACCGGGTCCAGTCGGGACAGCTTGGCCGCGGTTGGCAGGCCGATCAGGAGCACGATCAGCGCGCCCAGCACGCCGGCGCCTTGCATGATCAGGAGCCACGGACTGAACCCGACCAGCTCGCCCATCCGGCTGGACACCGAGAAGGTGAGGATCAGCCCCGACAACACCGCGAGCAGGGCCCCGGGCCCGATGATGACCTTGTAGGCCGCGGCCTGCGACCGAACCACCGCGCCCAGGCCCGTCCGCTCCTCCCGCCGGCTCGCGACCCCCGCCACCATCACCGCCAAGGCCCCGCCCAGCCACATCGTGAAGCCAAGCAGGTGAAGGAACAGCCAGAAGCGGATCATGGGGGCATCAGCTGCTGAGCGAGGAGAGAATGGCGCTATCGATCGGCTGGCGCCCGCCGAAGCCGGCCTCGATCTCGTGCCAGTGGCGGATGCGATCTTCGCCCAGGCGCCAGCAGAGGAAGATCGGCCGGTCCTCGCGCAGCGAGTAGAAGTCCACCAGGCCGGCCTCGAACCCCTTGAAGACGCAACCGATGGCCTCGAGCTCCTGCAGGTAGCCGTTGATGCGCTCGGCGTGACGGGTGACCTCGTCGCGCGCGGCCACCAGCTCGGTGGTCTCGCCCCAATCGGCCCGCGCCCCGCCAGTGAGGATCTCGAACCGGCTCACCGCCGCCCGCCAGGCCGGATACTCGGTCGTCAGGTCCTGCACGATGCGGCGTACGAGCGGGAGGGTCCGCTCGGCCTCGGCGAGCGTGAACAGCTTGAACTCGGGCATGACCTACCCCCAGACGATCTCGACTCCCGGCACCTGCTCCGGATGGCTGATGAACCCGATCACCAGTCCGTCGCCATCGACGACAGTGATGGTGGGCCGAAGGTGCGAGTCGCTCGGATCGAGGTCCATCCGGATCTTGAAGCCGGTGAGCTCCTGGTCGGGCCGCACCACCGGCGACTTGGTCCGCATCAGCGAGTCGGCCCGCGTGTGCCAGGGGTGCTTCCCTTCGGCCAGGCAGCGGGTCACCAGATCCCGGTCGCTGAGGGTGCCGAGGAAGCGGCGCGTGCGGTGGTCGTCCACTACGGGGACCACGGAGATGTTCCGGGTCTTGAACATGATGGCCACCTCGCTCGCCATTGCACCGGCGACCGCGACGTGGGGATCGGCGACCATGACCTCCGAAGCTTTCATGTGGCTCAATTTGCGCCGATCGAGGTGGGGGTCAAGGCCGCGACGCGAAGGCCGCGAGCGCCTCGCGCGCCGCCCGATAGCCGTCGTCGGCGTAGCGCCGCATCCGGTCGACCTGAAACGTCGCCTGGCGGTCCACCAGGGGCCGGACGTGGACCAGCGGCGGACGCGCCGTGTCGCACCGCCAGGTCTCGAGCAGGAGAGCCGTCTGGGCCGCCATCATCGCGCCGAGGGCCTCGTCGTGGGCGCGCACCATGGGCGGCAGTGACACCGGCGGCCCCATGGGCAGGTCGCGCCCCGGCCCCACATCCACGGCCACCACGGGCTCCTGCACCACGCGGGCGGCCGCGGCAAGCGGCAGCACGCCGTGGAGCCCGCCGTCGCCGCAGCGACGCCCGGCCAGAACGACCGGGGGATAGTAGAGCGGGAGCGCACAGCTGGCGCAGAGGACGTCGATGAGCGGCGCGTCGAGGCCGCCCGCGCCGAACAGCACCGGCTCCCCTGCATCGAGGTCGGCTACCGTGACGGTGAGCGGCAGCGCGAGGTCGGCGAAGCGGCGGGCCGGCACCAGCGCCTCGATGGCGCGTCGGAGCGGCGCCGGCCGCAGCAGCGATCGCCCGAAGAGCCCGGCGACCAGGGCGAACGGCTCCCGCACCACACCCCTGGGCCCCACCGCCGCCAGCCGGTCGAGCAGCGCCGAGGGATCCGAGCCGCCGGCGAGGCCGGCCGCCACGACCGCCCCCATGGAGGTGGCCACGTAGCGCGCGGGCACCAGCCCGGCCTCCCCCACGGCGCGCGCGGCGCCCAGATGTGCGGCGGTCTTGGCCCCGCCTCCGCTCAGCACCAGCGCGACCGCGCGGCCGCTCATGCGGGGCGCTTGCCCAGCCGATGCGTCTCCGCCCGCCGGTAGCGCTCCCGCTCCTCCGGCGTCTCGGGGATGAGGCGGGGCACGCGACGCGGCTTCCCAGCCTCGTCGATGGCGACGAACACCACGTGCGCGGTGTGGGTGTGGCGCCGCTCGCCGGTACTCACCGTCTCGGCGTAGACCTCGACCGTGATGTCCATCGAGCTGTTGCCGACGAAGTCCACGGTCGCCTCGCAGGTCACCAGCGAGCCGACCCGGATGCGCTCGCGGAAATCCACCCGGTCGATGCTCGCCGTCACGGCTGGCCCGCCCGCGTGTCGAATGGCCGCCACCGCTGCCGCTTGGTCCACCAGGGCCATCAGCTCGCCGCCGAACAGGTCACCCAGCACGTTCTGCATGTGCGGCATGACGAAGGTCGTGATGGTACCGACGCTGTGGGACATGGGACGGGAGGGAGGAGACATGGGAATCCGTGGTAGTCGGACGGTCGGATGGTTGGACGGTCGGACGGTCGGACGGTCGGACGGTCAGACGGTCAGACGGTAACGTGGTTGCTCCCGAGAGCCGGCACCACCCTCATCCCGAGCGAAGCGAGGGACCTGCTCCGCCTCGCTCGAGCCGTTCACGGGCAAGATCCCTCGGTCG
>DATEJD010000043.1:0-4025 GCA_035278325.1 Gemmatimonadales bacterium
TCGGCCTGACTCACGTCCCCACGCAGCGTGCGGGCGCGGACCTCCCGATGCTCCGGCTCCGGCGGCGAGGGATCCACCGCACCAGGCGCGGCGGGCCAGTCGCCGTAGGTCGTGCGCGCCAGGGTCAGCGCGTCCTCCGGATCCACCGCGCCCACGATCGAGACGATGGTGCGCTCGGGCACGTAGCGCGACGCGTAGTAGCCGTGCACGTCGGCCCGGGTGAAACCGGCCAGCTGGCTCTCGTGGCCGATGCGCCACCGGCGGATGCGGTGGCGGTCGAACATCACCTCGTGCAGCGTCTCGTAGGCGACCGCGGAGGGGGTGTCGAGCTTGCGCTTGGCTTCCTGGATGATGACCTGCAGCTCGCGGGCGAGCTCGGTCTCGTCGATCAGCGAGTGGCGGAGCGCGTCGGCCTGGATGTCGACCGCCTGCGGGAAACCGGAGGCCGGGAGGACGGCGAAATAGCTGGTGTGATCGTAGCTGGTGCTGGCGTTGAGATAACCGCCCGCGCTCTTGGTCTCGCGGGCGATTCCGCCCACACCGCGGCGCGGGGTTCCCTTGAAGAACATGTGCTCGAGCACATGCGAGATGCCGGTCCAGCGATCGGGCTCGTCGAAGAAACCCGCCTTCACGTGGGTCACCACCGCCACCACCGGCGCCGAGCGATCCTCCTGCACCAGCAGGGTCAGCCCGTTCGGCAACAGTTCCCGGCGGACGCCGTCCGTCCAGCGCGTCCGCGCCACCGCCGCTATTGGACGATGCGCAGCACGCCCGCCTCGGCGCTGCCGCGAATAAAGGCCTCCGCATCCGTGGTGGGGATGACGACGCCGGTCTCGGCCTGGCCCCGCCGCGCGAGGCTGGCCATGAAATCGCTGAGGGACCCGCCGGCCCAGTCGCGATCGGCGGCCTGCATCTGGAGCAGGATCTCGTCCCAGCTGCCTCTGATCGTCTGGCCCGCCAGAGTGACGACGAGATGGGACTCGCCGAGGCCGGGCTTCTTCTGCATCGCGTGCAGCTCGCTCAGCAGGGTCCCGAACAGCTCGAGCTGATGCGGATCGCGCACGCTGCCGTCAGGCTGCTGGGCCTCGACTTCGGCGAGCAGCATGTCGATGGCATCGGGCTCGCCGGCGACCTCACCCAGGCGGGTGAGCCAGGGCGCCAGCTCCGGATCCTCGTCGGGCAGGCGATAGACGGACTTCTTGAGCTCGATGTGGCGCCAGATGCCCAGCTCGTCGAAGTGATCGTCGGGCTGGGTGCGCTCGAGATGATGCAGCGCCGCCTCGGTCTCACCGCGGTCGTAGAGCAGATTGGCGAGATAGATCCGCGCCTCGGCGTAGGACGCGTCGAGCTCGAGCGCCCGGCGCAGCCAGTAGAGTGAGCCCGCGTCGTTGCCCAGCCGGTGCGACGCGTAGCCCAGGCACGCGGCCGCGTCGGGCGAGTCGGGATGCGCCGAGGCCGCGAGATCGAAGAACCGATGCGCCGGGGCGATGTGGCCCTCGCGGAACAGCGCCCGGCCGATCTGGAGCATCAGCTCGTGGTCGTCCTGGAATCCGAGTTGAAGAATGCGCTCGAACGCCCGCATGGCGCCGTTCCGATCCCCCAACTTGAGGAGGCTCTCCCCCAGACCCGCCAACCCGTCCTCATGGTCGGGATCGAGCCCGAGGGCTTGCTCGAAGCTCCGCCGGGCCCAGGCGTATTCCTCCCGTGCCAGGTGCGCATATGCCCGTCCGATATGGAGTTCGACCGAGTGTGGGTAGAGGGTGATGCCTTCCTTGAGGATCAGCAGCGCTTCATCGTAGCGGCCTTCGTTGTAGAGTTGATGGGCTTGTTCGTCGAAGTCGTCGGAGCTGAGGAAGGCATCCGACATCGGCGGTCCTCCGGCGGGTAGGTTGGTGTAAACTAGGGACTTCCGCCCACCTGAGCAAGAGAAGCCGGGCCGACGGGAACCCTTGACGAGGTGCCCTCGTTCCGTATCTTACTGACCGGTCAGTTACTAAGTCGACCTTCGAGGCATGATGTCTGAGTCGAGATCCACCCCGCCAACCTCCCCCCGCTGGCAGCGCCGCCCCGAGGCACGCCCCGACGAGATCCTGGACGCCGCGCTGGCCGTCTTCGGGGAGTCTGGCTTCGCCCGCGCCAAGATCGAGGATGTCGCCCGCCTGGCCGGTGTGAGCAAGGGAACGGTCTACTGCTACTTCGACTCCAAGGAATCGCTGTTCCGCGAGATGGTGCGGGCCAAGGTGGTCGCCTCGCTCGCCGAGGCGGAGGTGTTCGTGCGCACCTACGAGGGCTCGGCGCGCGGGCTGCTGGCCGAGCTCATCCGGCGGATGTACCGCCGGGTCCGGCGCGAGGAGATGATGCAGCTCGCGCGCGTGGTCCAGGGTGAGCTACCCCACTTCCCCGAATTGGCCCGTTTCTACTTTGACGAGGTGATCCTCCGCGCTCGGCGCCTGATCGCCCAGGTGCTCGAGCGCGGCGTGGCCTCGGGCGAGTTCCGGTCGAGCGCCACGGGCTTCGCCGCGCGCGGCCTGTCCTCGATGCTGGTACACACCGCGCACGTGCAGTGCTTCTTCCACCGCTTCGATCCGCAGGCCCTCGATGAAGAGGAGGCGATCGAAGGCCTTATCGACCTGTACCTCCACGGGGTGCTGGCCCATCCCGCGGAGCGTCATTGAGGTCAGCCATGCGCCGCTCGCTGCCGCTGGTCCCGCTCCTCGTGGTGCTCGCCGGCGAGCCCGCGCCGGCCCAAGTCGTGCCGACCGGCCCCGTCACGCTGCTGCAGGCGATCACGCTGGGCCGGAGCCAGGGCGTCGAGGCGGCCATCGCGCAGCTCAACGTGGGGGCGGCCAACGCACGGGTGGGCCAGCGCCGCGCCGAGCTGCTGCCGACGATCACCGGCGGCGCGGCTTATACCCGCCAGACGGTCAACCTCGAGGAGTTCGGCTTTCCCGGCATCACGGGCGTGACCGAACCCTTCGACGTCTACCGGGTCCAGCTGCGGGCGTCGCAGACGCTGTTCGACGCCTCGGTGATCGGACGGCTCCGCGCGGCCCGCGACACCGCAGTGGCCGCCGGGCTCGACGCCAAGGCGGCCGGCGAAGTGGCCGGTGCCACCGCCGGCCTCGCGTATCTCCGCACGCTCAGCGCGATCGAGACGGTGCGCGCGCGCGAGGCCGACAGCACCATCGCGGCCACGCTCCTGGATCAGGCCCGGCAGCTGGTCGGCGCCGGCGTGAGCCCGGCCATCGATCAGACCCGGAGCGAGGTGAGCTTCGCCGCGGTGCGCACCCAGCTCGAGGTGGCCCGGAACGGCGCCGACCGCTCGCGGCTGGATCTGCTGCGGGCGCTCGATCTGCCGTCCGGCACCCGGCTCGAGCTGGCCGACTCGCTCGGTCCCGGCGCGCTGGACCTGCCGCTCGATCCCGACTCGGCGGCCAGGTTCGCGCGCGATCATCGCGCCGAGCTCGCGGCCGAGCGCGCCCGCACGCAGTCGGCCCGGCGGTCGCTCGGCGCCATTCGCGCCGAGTACTTGCCCAGCGTGGGCCTCAGCGGGCAGTACCAGCAGACAGGCCAGCATACCGGCACCCTGGACGGGAGCTACAACGTGCAGCTCCAGCTCACGGTCCCGATCCTCGACGGCTTTCGCCGTCAGAACCGGGCCAAGGAGCAGAGCCTCCGGCTCGAGGTCCAGGAGATCCGCGAGCACGACCTGGTGAACCAGGTCGAGACCGAGGCCCGACAGGCGGTGCTCGATGTCGCCTCCGCGCAGCAGCAGGTGGCCATCGCGGGCGAGCGATTGCGCCTGGCCGAGCAGGAGCTGGCCCAGGCCCAGCAGCGGTTTCAGGCGGGCGTAGCCGGCAGCGTGGAGACCACCAACGCCCAGAGCTCCGTCATCGCCGCGCGCGACGCGCTGATCCAGGCACGGGTGAACTTCGGGACGGCGCGGGTGGCCGCGTATCGCGCGCTGGGTGTGATCGATCAGTTGAAGTGAGCGGCGTCCCGAGTCACCCTGAGCGAAGCGAAGG
>DATEJD010000044.1:0-5955 GCA_035278325.1 Gemmatimonadales bacterium
GCCCTCATCCCGAGCGGAGCGAGGGATCTTCTGGAACGTTCCCGAGGATCCGTGGAGAAGATCCCTCGCTCCGCTCGGGATGAGGGCGTTATCTTCGCGCCGTCCTTCCGTCCTTCCGTCCTTCCGTCCTTCCGTCCTTCCGTCCTTCCGTCCTTCCGTCTTACCGCCTTACCGCCTTACCGCCTTACCGCCTGCCCATCTACCGCCAACGCCCTCACCAGCCGATACGTAAACTCCAGCCCCTGATAGAAGGCGCTCACCCGGATCCGCTCGTCCTTCCCGTGCCAGCGGATATCGTCGTAGTCCAGCGGCACGCCGGACACACCGTAGACGGGCATGCCCGCGTTTCGGAGCCAGACATTGTCCGACGCCCCTGTGTCCATGCTGGGAAGGACGGCGGCGCCTGGCCACATCGACGCGGTGATGCTGTCGATCGGCTCGAGCACTTCCGGATCCAGCGGCGACGGAGGCGAAGGCACCGGGTCCGACGTCACCGTGATGTGCACGTTCGTGTCGGCCACGACTCGGCGGATCGTATCGAGCACGTCCTCCGGGCGTTCGTCCGGGAGCATACGGCAGTTGATGTTGGCACCGGCCGTCTGGGGCAGGGCGTTGTTGGCGTGACCGCCGTCCAGGCGAGTGGCGACGCAGGTGGTTCGAAGCACGGAGTTGAGCCAGGCCGAGCCTTCGGAAAGGCGGCGCATCGCCGTCGTGTCGCCGGTCTCGCCCACCATCCGCATCCGCGCCGCAATCGTGTCCGGCTCCGCCGCGGCCGCGCGCGAGAAATAGGCGCGCGTCACGTCGTTGAGCCTGGGCGGAAACTCGTATTTGCCGAATCGCTCCAAAGCCGCTGCGAGGCGGTAGATCGCATTCTCCTTCACCGGAAGCGAGCTATGGCCGCCCGGGTTCAGCACCTCCAGCCGGACGTCCATGTACACCTTCTCACTCGCCTCGACGTTTCGCTCGTACACCTTGCCGTCCCGCATCATCACGTCGCCGGCGTCGCCATTGATCCCGAACGCGGCATCGATCAGCTCGCGGCGATGCGCCAGCAGCCACTGCACGCCGTTGTCGTCGCCGCCCTCCTCGTCGGCGGTGAGTGCCAGGATCAGGTCTCGATCGAGCGGCGCGCGCTCGCGCTTGAGCCGGAGCAGCGTCTGGGCGAAGATCGCCGCCATGTCCTTGATATCGGCGGTGCCGCGCCCATAGAAGTACCCCTCCTTCTCGGTGAGCACGAACGGCTCGAGCGACCAGTCCTTCCGCAGCGCTTCCACCACGTCCAGGTGCGCGAGCAGCAGGATGGGCTTGCGCGCCCCTGAGCCACGCAGCCGGACCACCAGGTTGGTCCGCACCGGGTTGGATCCCGCGATCACCACATCCTTGGCCGGGAATCCGGCCGCGAGGAATCGGCGCGCCAGCGCGCGCACCGCCTTGGCTGTCCCCTGATCATGCGTGGTATTGGTCCCGACCAGCTCGGCAAAAATGGCCCGCGCCTCCCGATCATCGCGCGATGTCTGGGCGCGGAGCTCGTGCCCACCACCTGCGACGGAGGCGAGCAGGATCGACGCGCCGAGAAAGGCGCCAGCGGGCAATCGAAAGGGCACGGGAGACCGATCCGGGAGGGGACGGAACAATATACGCTGAGGCCCGGTTTCGTGACGTGGGTCGCCGCCGCGCCGGATGGCGCGGCCGATACTCCCGCAGTGACGCGGCCGGCAGGCGGCCGCGTGGGCAACTCATGGAGGCAAGGCATCATGGCAGACCACAACCGTCCCGCGGCCCGGAGTGGCACCTTCGCGATCGGGGGAGATCTCCCCGTCCACCGGCTCGGCTTCGGGGCGATGCGGATCACGGGCAAGGGCATCTGGGGGCCACCGGACGACCACGATGAGGCCATTCGCGTGCTCCGCCGCGCCCTCGAGCTCGGCATCACCCTGATCGATACAGCCGATTCCTACGGCCCCGAGGTGAGCGAACGCCTCATCGCCGAGGCACTATACCCGTACCCGAAGGAGCTCGTGATCGCCACCAAGGCGGGCCTTCGCCGGCCCGGCCCCAATCAATGGCGGGAGGATGGGCGGCCCGAATACCTGCGCGAGCGAGTGCATGGCAGCCTGCAGCGGCTTCGGCTCGACCGGATCGACCTGCTGCAGCTCCATCGGATCGATCCCAAGGTCCCGGTCGAAGACCAGATCGGCGCCCTGACGCGGCTCCAGGAAGAAGGAAAGATCCTCCATATCGGTCTGTCCGAGGTGAGCGTCGACCAGATCCGTGAGGTCCAGCGGCTCACCCCGATCGCGACGGTCCAGAACCTCTACAACATCGCCAACCGGAAGAGCGAAGACGTGCTCGAGTTCTCTCAGGCGGAGAACATCGGCTTCATCCCGTGGTTTCCGCTCGCCACCGGCGACTTGGCTACCACCAGCGGGACGCTCGCCACTATCGCCAGGCGGCTCTCCGCCACCCCGTCGCAGGTGGCGCTGGCCTGGCTGCTCCATCGGTCGCCGGTCATGCTGCCCATTCCGGGCACGTCTCGGGTGAATCATCTGGAGGAGAACACCGCTGCGGCGCTGCTCGAGCTCGACGAGGAGTCTCTCCGGGAGCTCGATCACCTGCACGACTGAGTCGTGACCGATTCGAGAACGCCAAGAGAAATGGGGCCCGCGGTTCGGTACCGCGGGCCCCATGCTTTCGCGCGGTGAAGTCGCCTGTCAGGGCTTCCGGGAAGACCGCTCGGTGCGCACCGTTTCGCTGCTCTCGGCCATCTTGTCCATGTCCAGCTTCTGCCCGGTCACGCGATGCCAGGCATCCCGGACCGCGTCTTTGACGTGCTCCCAGGTCGACGCCTTCGCTCCCCCGTGCTCGTATTTCTCCCACCCGGTGCGGAGGTCTGTCTCCACGTCGTCCCAGGTGCGTCCCATGTTATGGCGGCCGGATTCGTAGCCATAGCGATAAGCCGGCCGGAACTCCTCGTAGGTATATCCGGTGGCGTAGGGGCGGGAGCTGAAGTTCTCGCTCCACCACAGATCTTCCTGGTCCCAGGTTCTGTTGTCAGCCATGCTTTCCTCCCGATGCGTGAGACTGCTATTGCGAGAGGAACCTAGGCCCGGGGCCCCGGACTCGGCGTGAGCCTGGTCACGGAGCGCCGATGTGCCGATGTGCAAGGCGACATGCGACAACCCCGGCAGGTCGCGATGCAGTCCTCGGACGCGAGCCATGCCCGCGCCTGCAGCCCGCCCACCTCGCCCTCCCCATCCTCCACGCCCGCAGACGGTTGCACTCCCGGTCTGCGCCCGCGCTCGCATCCCGGTGGCCGAAATCGAGTTGGGCACACCCGTTGCAGACGGAGGGCAGGTCCGCCCACGTGTCAAAGTCTTCTTCACCGCGCGCCCCACGTCCCGAAGCGAAGCTTCCGCGCTCTCAACTGGAGTGAGCCATGGTCACGTTCCTGAAAGGCCGCCGCCGCAACGACGACGCCGTAGTCGCCGTGGACGAGAGCGGGACGAACATCGCCCGCGCTCTGGAAGCCATGGTTCATCGCGCCGAAACCGCCGTGGAGCAGCTCCGGCAGCTGGCGCCAATCATGGAGCGGTCGGCCGAGCTGGACACGCTGCGGGAACGCTGCGCCGCGGTCGAGCAGCAGGTCCAGCAGCTCGAGGCCCTGGGCTCGCGCCTGGCTGATGCGGAACGGCAGGCGGAGCGGCTGGCCTCGGCCGGTGAGGAGATGGACCGGATCCAGGGTCGCATGGGCGACTTGGGCCAGAAGATCGAAGGTGCGCTGGAGCTCCGCGCCGACGTCGAGCGGGTGCTCAGCATGGAAGGGCCGGTGGCCGCCCTCAAGAGCGAGGCCGAGTCTCTTCGCGGCCAGATCGCCGAGATGGTCGAGGGCGTGGGACGGATCCGGGCCCAGCACGATGACGCCCTGACCGCGCACCGTCAGACGACCACGCGTCTCGAGGCCATCGATCAGGAGCACCAGGCAGCCCTGGGCCGACTGGAGGAAACCACCCGCAAACTCCAGACGGTCGAGCGCTCGCTCGATCCCCTCACGCAGGCCACCGAAGCCATTCCCGGCGTGCAGCACCAGCTCGCCGTGCTCAAGTCCCTCGCCGAGCACCTGGCCCAGAAGACCACGTCGCTCGAGCAGCAGCGCGAGGCGGTCGATCGCGCGGCGGGTCAGATCAGCAAGCTTACCGTCATGGACCGCGAGCTCGATACCTGGCTCCGCCGCCAGGAGGAGCAGATCCGGCGCTTCAGCGCGATCGAGGCCAAGATCGCCGAGGTGCAGGCGCTCCATGTGAAGGTCATGGCCAGGAATGAGGAGCTCCAGAGCGCGCAGCAGGAGGCGGAGGCCGCCCAGCAGGGCGCCCGCCAGGCGCTCACCGAGCTGCGCGATCAGATGCGGAAGAGCAGCGAGAGTTTCGAGCTCGAGAACCGCGGCCTCCACGCCGTGAGTGAGCGCGTGGGCGACCTGCGCTCCGCCGTCAAGGAGTGTGAGGCCCGGTTCGCCGTGCTCGACGCCGCGAGCCAGGGCACCGCGGCGGTCCAGGCCCAGGTGCGGAGCGTCACCGAGCAGGCCTCGGCGCTATCGCAGGAGCTCGTGCGTCAGGCGGAGGAGGCTCGCCGGATCGCGGTGATGCGCGAGAGCGCGGAGCACCTGGACACCATCGCGGCCGACACCGCCGAGCGCATGCAGCGCATCGAGGCTCTCAAGCCGCAGCTCGACGAGGCCGTGCGTCAGCTCGCCACGCTCAAGGGCACCCACGAGATGATGGCGGATGGTCTCGAGCAGATGCGGTTGGCGCAGACGGAGATGATCCGGGTGCGTGAGAGCCACGCCGAGACCCAGAACTGGCTGACCACTACCGACGGGTGGACCCGGAAGGTGGAAGCGCAGGTCAAGGATCTGCAGGCCATGGAGCCCGCCGTCGAGCGGATCCGGGCCGACGTCGAGCAGGTCCGCGCCGCCATGAGCGACATCGAGGCCCGGCGCGCATCGCTGGATGAGATGAGCCAGCGCCTGTCCGACCTGGGCGCGATGGGTGCCGAGCTCAAGGAACGGGCGGAAGGACTCCGGGCCCGGATGGACGGCGCCGAAAACCGCTTCGTTCAGCTCGCGGCTCGCGCCGACGAAGCGAGCCAGGTATCCGACACCATCGCGGAGGTAGCCTCGTCAGTCACGGCGGCCGAGCGGCGCCTGGACGCGGTGGACGGGTCGGTGCGAGGCCTCGAGAGCCGCACCACCCAGCTCGACGACCTCGAGGAGCGCATCCGTCTGCTCGGTCAGGAGCTCGAGCAGCGGCAGGGCGCCCTGGACAAGGCGACGGAGCACCTGAACCGGGCATCGGCGCTGCGGCAGGAGTCGGCCGAGGCGGCGCAGCGGCTGGAGGATGTGTCCCGCAAGATCGGTACGACGCTCCAGAAGGCCGACCAGCAGGCGCAGGGCCTCGACCGCCTCACCGGCGAGCTGGCCAAGCGGGCCGATACCCTGAAGCCGATCGAGCGCCAGCTCGCCCAGTTCGAAGGGCTTCTGACGCAGTGGGAGTCGGCCCAGGCCGAGGCGGCGCGCGGACTCGAGCAGACGCTGGCGCGCCAGGGCGCGGTGGACGCCCTCGAGGCCCAGGTCAAGCACGTCTTCGACCTGGCCGATCGCGCCGTGGAGCACGCCCAGACCATCGGGAGCTCGCGCCGCGAGATCGAGGAGACCTACGCGCTGCTGCAGGAGACTCACGCGCAGCTCAAGTCGGCGGAAGACGCCCTGCACGGCTTCGAGGCGCGCCGCCGTCAGCTCGAGCGCACCGAGCAGCGGCTGGCCCGGGCCGAGGCGCTGGCCATGGAAGTCCGCTCGACGGTGGATTCACTGCAGGCCCAGCGCGCGGTGGTCGAGCACGTGATCGAGCACTCCGGCGCCCTCACGTTCCAGATCAAGCAGGCGGAGGCCGTGGCCGAGACCCT
>DATEJD010000045.1:0-4111 GCA_035278325.1 Gemmatimonadales bacterium
GCCGGCGCGCTTGCCGTCGCCGCGCTCGTCGTCGGCGTGTTGTCGTTCAAGGTGGAGAACTCGGTGGCCCAGGTGGCGGGCTGGCTGGCCACCACCTGGGCCGGGCTCGCCATCGTCATCGGGCCGCAATGGGTGCGGAACGACCTGCGGAGCGATCTGCTCAAGCTGGACCTGCTCCGGAGCTACCCGCTGGCCGGCCGGTCGGTGGTCGCGGCCGAGACGGCCGCGTCCACTCTGGTGCTGACCGCGCTCCAGACAGGCCTCCTGCTGGTGGCCTATTTCGCGTTCCTCGGCAACGCCCACATGGAACCGCCGCTCGGGCTCCGGACGGTCGCTCTCCTCACCGCGCTCGCCTGCCTGCCCGGCATCAACTATCTGGGCATGCTGATTCAGAACGGCGCGGCGATCCTGTTCCCCGCCTGGGTACATCTCGGCGGCGGCCGGCCGGGCGGCGTCGAAGCGCTGGGCCAGAATATGCTCATCATCGTGGCCTATTCCGCGGTGCTGGCCGCAGGCCTGGCGTTGCCGGGAATGCTGGGCCTGCTGGTCTTCGCGCTGCTGCGCGACTCGGTGGGCTGGTGGGCGCTGATTCCGGGTACAGCGGTCCTGCTCGCCGGGATCGCGGTCGAGGCCGCGGCGCTTCTCCGCTGGCTCGGCGGCGTGTTCGAATCGACCGATCCCGCAGGCGCGGAGATCGCGGCCTGAGGCGCGGGGCCAGGCGTTGTTTCGAACAGCTCGGTTGGGTTCCGTTGGTTGTGTCGGGATGGTGCCCGAGGTGCCCTACTTCTGGCGCCCCGGCGTCAAGTGGAATCGGCCGAACCGGAGCGCCAGCGTGGGCAGCACGAACAGGCTGAGCGCCGTCGAGGTGAGCAGCCCGCCGAGGATCACGATCGCCATGGGGCCCTCGATCTCGCGGCCGGGGTCGCCGCTGCCGATGGCCAGCGGCAGGAGGCCGAGCGCCGTCACCAGGGCGGTCATGAGGATCGGCCCCAGCCGCTCCAGCGCGCCGCGGAGCGCGGCGGCGCGGCCCCACTGGGCGCCCTCGACGCTCACCAGGTGGTCGTAGTGCGAGATCAGCATGACCGCATTGCGCGTCGCAATGCCGAACAGCGTGACGAATCCCACCAGTGAGCCGAGGCTCAAGAGTCCGCCCGTCGCGAACACCGCGAGCACGCCGCCCACCAGCGCGAACGGCAGATTGGCGAGCACCAGCAGCAGCCGGCTCCCTTCCCCGAACGCCACCGACAAGAGCATGACGATGCCCGCCGCGGCGAGCAGGCTGTTGCGCAGGAGCTCGCGCCGCGCGGCCCGCTGCGCCTCGCCGGTGCCGCCCACCTCGGCGTAGACACCCGCGGGCAGGATCGTCGAGCGGGCCAGCGCCGACTCGAAGTCCCGCGTCACGCCCTCGGGATCGCGACCGCTCACGTTGGCGGTGACGGTCTGCACCCGGCGGGCGCCGACGTGCGCGATGCCGAAGCGGCCGGTGGTGCGCGCGATGTCGGCGATCTGGCCCAGCTCGACCTGGCGCCCGCCGGCGGACGTGACCGGCAGGGTGCGGAGGTCCTCCGGGCGGGTGCGCCGCTCGGGCAGCAGGGTCACCACCACATCCGTAGCGCGGTTGCCCTCGAAGGTCTGGGCCACGCGGGTGCCGCGGGTGGCGGTCTCGACCGTGGACAGGACTTCATCGGAACGGAGACCATAGAGCGGGAGATCGGCCAGCCGGAGGCGCACCGTCACGTCCGGCGCGACCGGCGGCGGATCGTACTGCACGTCGGTGGCGCCGCGGATCCGTCCCAACACCTCGGCCGCGCGGCGAGCGGCCACGTCCAGGCTGTCGAGATCATCGCCGTACACCCGGACCACCAGCTCCGCCGTCGAGCCGGTGAGAGTCTCTTCGATCCGCTCGGCCAGGAAGCCCCGGATGGCGAAGTTGACGCCCGGGAACGTGGCCAGGATGCGACGCAGGTCATCCTGAACCGTCTCGGCATCCTCGCCGGTGAGCGGCACGAGGTCGACCTCGAACTCGGTGTAATGCGTCCCCCAGGTATCCTCCGACAGCTCGGCCCGCCCGATGCGCTGGGCCACCTTCCGCACCCGGGGATCACGCTCGAGCGCCGCGGTCACCCGCGCGCCGAGGCGGAACGATTCGTCGAGCGACGTGCCCGGCACCGCGGACATGTGGATGAGGTAGTGCCCCTCGCGGAACTCGGGGAGGAAGGTGGCGCCGAAGAACGGGAGGGTGGCCACCGCGCCTACGCAGAGGAGCGCCGTCGCGGTCATGACCGATGCCGGCCGGTCGGCCAGCCAGGAGAGCACCCGCGCGTAGCGCGACTTGAGCCACGCCAGCACCGGCGACTCGCGCGCGCGGTGCCCCCGTGAGCCGAGCAGCAGGAGCGTGAGCGCCGGCGTGACCGTGAGGGCCACCAGCAGCGATGCGAGAATGGCCAGGATGTAGGCCAGGCCCAGCGGCCGGAACAGCGCTCCCTGCACGCCGGTCAGGGTGAGCACCGGCACGAAGACGAGGGCGACGACGAAGGTGGCGTAGACCACGCTGCTCCGGACTTCGAGCGACGCCTCCAGCACCACCTTGGCCGTGGGCCGCGGCGTGGCGGACAGCCGGTTCTCGCGCAGCCGCCGCGCGATGTTCTCGACGTCGATGATCGCGTCGTCCACGACTTCCCCCAGCGCGATCGCGAGCCCGCCCAGGGTGAGCGTATTGATGCCGAAGCCGAGGCGGTCGAGCACGATGAGCGCCGCGAGAAGCGAAAGCGGGATCGCGGTGAGCGAGATGGTGGCGGCCCCGATGTCCGATAGGAACACCAGCAGCACGACCGTCACCAGCACCGCGCCCAGCAGCAGCGAGCTCACGATGTTGCGGAGCGCCAGGTCGATGAACTCGGAAGGCCGGAAGATGTCGCCGTGCAGCACCAGCCCCTCGGCGTGCATGGCGGGCTCGAGTCGCGCGAGCGCCGCCTCGGCCCGCTGGGCCACCACCTTGGTATTGGCGCCGAGCTGGGCCGAGACGACGATCACGAGGCCGCGCTGTCCCTGCACGCCGCCCTCGCCGAACCGGGTCGCGGGGGCCTCGACCACGCGGCCCAGGTCGGCCAGACGGAGCACGGCGCCGTCCCGCTCGCGCACGACCGACTGACCGAGGGCCGCCGGTGTCAGGGCCTGCCCTTCCGCCCGCACGGTGATCCGCTGGTTGGGCCCGTCGAGCACCCCAGCGCCGCGGACGCCGGTCGCCTGGCGCGCCGCGTCGACGACTTCCGAGACGCCAACGCCGTACAACCTGAGCCGCTCGGGATCGAGCTGCACCTGGAGCTCTCTGACTTCGCCGCCGAACACCGCGACCTTGGACACGCCGGGCGTGGCGAGCAGCCGGGGCCGCATGACCCAATCCACGAAGGTGCGCTGCTCCATGAGGGAGCGCGTGGCGGAGGTCACTCCGATCACGAGCACGGTGCTGGAGGACGACGTGAGCGGCGTGAGCACCGGCGGCTCGACCGTCTGGGGCAATCGGCCGGTGGCCTCGACCATGCGCTCGGCGAGCGCCTGGCGCGCGCGATAGATGTCCTGGTGCTCGGCCAGCACCGCGGTGATCACCGACAGGCCCTGGATGGACTGAGACCGCACCGCGGCGATGCCTTCGACGCCGTTGATCGCGTCTTCCAGCGGCTTGGTCACCAGGACCTCGACCTGCTCGGGCGAGAGGCCGGGCGCCTCGGTCTGAATCGAGACCTGCGGGGGCGCGAACTCGGGAAAGACGTCGAGCCGCGCGTTGGCCACCACGCCCGCCCCGTAGACGACGAGCGCGAGCGCGAGACCGATGACGACCCCGCGATGACGTATGGATTGCCGAACCAGGCTGGTCAGCATGCGTGCCGCGGCGAGCTCACTCGCCCGCCTCTTGGCCGACGGTGACCCGGGCGCGGAATTCCTCCGAGAGCAGCTCCTCGGCGCCGCGCACCACGACCGAGTCTCCGGCCGCGAGCGGACCGTTGACCACCCAGCCACCGGCCGCGGGATGATCGGTGACGACCCTCACCCGCTCGAAGCGGTCGGCGCCGCGCGCACGGTAGGCCCAGGCGAGACCCTCCCACTGCACGAC
>DATEJD010000046.1:0-25077 GCA_035278325.1 Gemmatimonadales bacterium
GGTGATCACCCCGGCTCGAACAGGTGAAGCCAGTCGCGTGCTTCATCCACTCCGATCTTGCGCCTCGGAGTGCAGTGCGAACGGTCGGTCCGCGACCCGAT
The DNA here is from genome assembly GCA_035278325.1 of Gemmatimonadales bacterium. Lineage (GTDB taxonomy): Bacteria > Gemmatimonadota > Gemmatimonadetes > Gemmatimonadales > GWC2-71-9 > CAVVWJ01. Next base: position 102 of record DATEJD010000046.1, read on the forward strand.
CTGACTCGCAGCGCTCGAATGGACGAACCAGGTGGGATGGCCATCCGGCCTGGGGATCGAAAACGAGGCTCTACCGCGCCCTCCCGAGCGGCGTATCAGCCAACCGGTGGCAGGTAGGAGAAGAACAGCGGCAGCAATGCCATGACCTCGGATAGTCCATGCGTGGGACGGCCGTCTAGCCACGACTAGGCGGCCGTTCCGTTTTTTTTGACCGTCAGCACACTAACTGTCGCCTCTGGAGCCAGCAGTTGGCGAGATCCCGCAGAAATATTCCTATCCCACCGGGCTCACATCGCTTTACAGTTGGTTAGTTTGGACCTTGACCACCTGTGACACTCGAGGTATCCGCTGATGGCTACCAGGCGTGGGCCCCGTGCCCGAACGGAACTTCAGGCGGCTCTAGTATACCGCACCCGCCTCGGATCTCTGCACCAAGGCGACTGTGTCTCACTCCTTCGAGACGTACGGACCTCGAGCGTAGACACGGTATTTGCGGACCCGCCGTTCAATCTCGGCAAGGACTATGGCAAAGGAATCTCCGATGCGCTAAAGGCTGAGGAGTACTTGACTTGGTCCCGGGCGTGGCTTAGCGAGTGTATCCGAGTGCTCGTTGAAGGCGGCGCACTTTTCGTCTTCAATCTGCCACGATGGCTGATTGACTACGGGGCATTTCTCAATACCCAGGGAATGCAGTTTCGCCATTGGATCGCAATGCGGATGCCGAAGGCATATCCCAGAGGTCAAAGACTCTCGCCTGCCCACTATGGGTGTCTTTACTACACGAAGGGGTCTCCGAGAGTCTTCAACAAGGTTTACGTCCCCATTCCACTTTGCCGGCATTGCGGGAAGGAAATTCGAGACTACGGCGGCCACCGAAAGGCATTAAACGAGCGTGGCCTCAACTTAATGGACGTAATTGATGCTCCGGCCGACGTATGGTGCGACGCTCACACGCCGGGAGCTGGAAATTGGACTGAGGCAGAGGATTTGTGGGACGACGTCCCGCCAGTGCGACACAGCAAGTACAAGACTCGGGGCGCGAACGAGCTGGCGCCGATTCTGGTGGAGCGCCTGATCGCACTTTCCACGCGGGAAAACGACCTAGTCCTCGATCCGTTCGGGGGCTCTGGAACGACGTACTATGCCGCGGAAAAGATGAACCGACGCTGGCTTGGCATCGAACTCGGCGATGTTCGCCCGACCATCCGGCGTCTGAAGGACCTCAAAGCCGCTCCCAAGGCCGGGTGGGAATCCGCGCGAGGGAATGGACACAAAAGGACCAATACGTCAGTCGAGCAGGTGCACCTATTCCCCGCCACGGAGCGTTGATGCCCAAGATCGTCGAGGAGGTGGCATATAACGGAGTTGTGGAGAGAATCAGGCGACTAGGGTTGAGCGTAGTGATACAGGAGATTCGACAGGTCTTGGAGGGCTTCACGCTCGAAGTTCTTGAGCAACGGGATGCAAATGGCGGGGCGGCCGTTCGGAGGTTGATCGACGCTCAGTTTGACGGCCTTCAAGGGTGGGTGAAGAAGCAGACAGGTGACGTTGACTGGACCAAATGTCATTCCGTAAATGGAACGAAGGTCTGCGTCGGCGTTGAGGTGCAGGTCTCAGCCAGAGGCGACTTGCTAGCAGTTGACATTCTACACCTCAGAAAGGCGCTCGTACTCGGGCTCATTGATGTAGGTGTGATCATCGTCCCCAGTGATGAACTCAGTGTGTTTCTTACTGATCGGGGTCCCTGTCTGTCTGACGCGAAGAAACACGTAGATGCTGCCGGCGCGGATGATCAGCCTTTGCTGTTGATGGCCTTCAGACACGACGGTGCTGGACAGCCCCTGGCGAAGCAGAAGAAGAACTGAGGGCTAGGAACGCCCGGTAGTTCCCCAATCGCTCCGCCCGCGATAGGCCCGCCGCTTGTCCAGCTCCCACAGCGTCCGCGAGCTCACCACGGATCCGTCCTCGAAGTTGTCCGCCGAGGCCAGCGTGTGAGCCATGCTCGTGGCTTTGGCACTCGCGTTGTCGGCGAAGTGGAGGATCTCGGCCTCCAGCGTCATTGGTGGCATTGGGGCGCCGAACTCCTGGCGTCCATGGTGAGAGGCGATCAGGTGCTGCAGCAGGAGGCGCTCTCCCTCGGTGCACGGCGCGATCGACTCGGCGCCGATGCGGCGATCGAGCATCAGCATGCCCAGCGCGACGTGGCCGATCAGGTTGCCGGCGTCGGTCATCTCGAACGCGCCGTCCCAGCGGTAGGCCTCCAGCTTGCCGATGTCGTGCAGCAGCGCGCCGGCGAGCACCAGGTCGGCATCGGCGCCGGTGGTGCGCGCGATGGCCCGTCCGATCGCGGCGACCTCCCAGGTGTGCCGCACCAGGCCGCCAAGCTCCGCATGATGGCCACTGGTGCTGGCTGGGCAGGATTCGAAGCGCGCTCGAAATGCCGGGTCATCGAAGAACAGCGCGACCGTGCCGGCGAGCCGCGGGCCGCGGATGGCGTGCCGCCAGCGATCGAGCGCGCTCCAGTAGGGGTCCGGAGACGGGATGGACGGAAGCAACCGGCGAACGTCGACCTCGCCCGGCGCAAGCGGCACCAGCGCCGCGACCTTGAGCTGGCGCCGTCCGTTGAATTGCCCGATTTCGCCCTGGACCCGCACCACCTGCCCACGCGACACGCCAACAAGTCGAAACCGATCCTCGGCCCAGAACGGCGAGGTCGAAATCCGCTCGGACTGGTGCGCGAGGGTGAGGGTAGTGAATTCGCCGCGCCTGGAATGGCGCCGCTCCAAATCGATCACCAACATCGGCAGGTCCAGTTGAGCGCCGAGTGCGAACGGCGGAGGCCGGGGCGTGGCGGCGAGCGGATTCACGATGGCCTCGCGGCTGTTTTGGGTGACGTGCCTGCTGTAGCTTTTGACTTACCATGACGCCGATGCACGTGCTGGTGCTCGAGCGCGATCCGGAGCGCCGCGACGTCGTCCTTGGCATGCTGCGCGCGGCGGGCCACCAGGTGGCCGCCGCACCGGACGGAGCCGCGGCCGCCGCCGCCATTGGCGTGCCGGGATTCGATGCGCTGCTACTCGATCTCGGCATGCCCGAGCTGGACCTCACCCGATTGCGCCAGGCCCTGGCCCCCGCCGAACCCGTGGCACCCGACTCGCTCGAGGCCGCGGAGCGGCGGCACATTGCGTTGATGCTGCGTCATACCGGCGGCAACAAGCGACAGGCGGCTCATCTCCTGGGCATTTCGCGCTCCACGCTGCTGCACAAGGTGAGGAAGTACGGCTTGGCCGCCCTGAGCGCGCTGCTCCTGATCGGTGCCGGCTCGACCGCCATGGGCGACGGGCACACGGCGTCCATTTGCGCGCCGGCTTCCTGAGCGCGCGACTCCCCATCGAAGGTGCCGTCAGCCTCCGAACCAGCCGAGGAGCCGCGCGCTCATGGGGTGACGCGAAGGCGCCCCAGCCGCGAGACGATGACCGTTCGCGTGGCGACGCCGCGGCTCAGGTGAAAGGAGGCATTCGACAGGCCCATGGTGAGCCCCACGGGAGAAAACACCAGTGTACGGACGGGCCCCGAGAGGCTTACCCCCTGCGCGGCGGGGCCGGCGGCATGCCACAGGTCGCCGGGGGCGCCTGGTATCCGGATTGCTAGGGAATCCGCACTGATGGTGAGCTCGAGGATCCGGCTTTGGAGGATGGCGCTAATCCTGGCTCGGCGATGTGCCGATACCAGTTCCAGGGCTGCATGGTGCACCGCCAGGCTATCGGCGACCCGCTGGAAGCGGGGCATGACGACGCCAGCCAGCAGTCCGACTAGGACGAGGACCAGTGCAAGCTCGAGCAGGGTGACGCCGCGTCGCATAACGCGATAGTAGGCACGGCGACCTGCCGGATTGGCACCGAAAATTCGCCGTTGGCTGCGGGAAATTGCGCGCCCTTGCCTGGCCGCGATTAGGGGGCGATACTAGCTCCCAACCCCCAGAGTCTCTTAACGGAAGGACGCGATCTGTTCACGCCGCAGCAGCTCTTCGGTGAGGTCGAGTCTTCTGCCGATGTCCTGAGCCACGCGCCTTTCCTGGAGCGTGCGCGGGACGAGCACGAGCGGGAGCGCGAGCTTTCCGCGCGTCTCGCCCTTGGCGCCTACCTGGTCACCCGCCTGGTCGATCGTATGCTGGCGCGCGACGAGGCCGGCTGTGTGCAGGAGGGCACCCTGTGGCAGCTGGATGCGGTCCGCCGCCACTTGCGCGAGCTGCCGGCTGATTCTCCCGAAAGCGCTCACCTGCACGGCATCACGGACGCGATACCGGTGGGATCGCAGTCGTTCGCCAGCCTCAGGCTGACCCTGATGGCATATGCCTATTTCCTGGAGCACGAAGGCCGGCTCGAGGAAGCGATCGAGATCCTGGAGCTGGCGGTTCGAACTCACGGCGACACCGTGCCCGCTGGGGACTTCGCGGCGTCGGCCCTGTTCGCCGGGCGGCTCAACCGCCTGCTGGCCCGCTGGCCCGCGGCCACGACGTGCTACACTGCGGCCGAGACGGCGGCCACCGCCGCGGCCGACACCGTGCTGACGCTCCGCGCCCAGCTGGGCCGCGGCGCCGTGCTGCGAGGGCAGGGCAATTTTCCCCTGGCCCGGCAGGTCGCACAGGATGTCGCCGACAGCGCCGCGCGCGCGGGTCACCGCGAGGTGGAGGCCATGGCCTACGCCGACCTGGGCGTCGTTCTCATGAACCAGGGGTGTCAGGTGGACGCCATCCAGGCCATCTACCAGTCATTCCTGCTGAGCGACGACCTCCTGCAGCGCACCCGCGCGCTGGGCGACCTGGGTGTGGCCCTGCTGGGCGTCGGCGCGGTCGAGGCGGCGCGGACTGCGTTCGACATCGTGCTGCGCTCGAAGAGCAGCTTCGCCGTTCGGCTCAACGCGGTGCTGGAGCTGATGGAGATCGAGTCGGCGATGGGGAACCGCATGGCCTTCGAGCGGCGTCGGTCGGAGGGCGAGGCGGCGCGCATGCGCATGCCGCCGAGTATGCTGGCGGATTTCTACTACAAGTCCGGCGTGGGGCTGGCCCGGTTCGGGCAATTCGCGCGGGCGCGCGACCTGCTCCTTGCGGGACAGGAACATTCGGAGAACTATCGTCTCAACGCGTGGTACTTCCGGTTCGAGCACACCATCGCGAACCTGTCAGGCTGTGAAATTCGCGAACCCGATCCCACTCTCGTCGAGGCCGAGGAACAGCCGCCGGCCATTCGCGAGGTGGAGATCGGGCTTCGCGATCTCGCCCTGCAGGCGACCTAGTTGTTGGCGCCCTGCCCCTCGAACGAAGGCTTCGGCTGATCCGAGGGTCCGGTGGCGTCGCTGCGCGTGCAGGCCGAGCTGGTCAGGCCGGCCAGGGTGAGTGACGCGAGGACGAGCCACTTGGTCGTGAGACGCGACATGGGGAACCCTTTCATCTGACGGTGCGGTGCGGGGGTAGCGCCAATCTGCGGCGCACCACCGCGTCGGTTTAGGCCTTTTTTGCGACAAATAGGGGCCGTTTTGCGACATTTTCTCCTCGCCGCCGTGCCCACCGAGCGCCTTTTCCGACTCCGATCCCTCGATCCCGAGCGGTTTGTGTGGGAGGCCGTGGCCACCTGGCCCGAGGCCGTCGAGGCCATCCGGGGCAAGCCGGTGGAGATGGCGGTGGTGGACCCGTTGCTGGGCGGCACCACTCCCCGGACCCATGGGATCGGGCGGCTCCGTCAGTTCTTCCCCTCGCTGCCGTTGCTGGTGTACACGGAGCTGGCCCCCGCCACGGCGGGGGTGCTGCTGGAGCTGGGTTCGGCGGGGATCCGGCGGGTGGTGGTGCACCGGTTCGAGGACGCACCGGGGCCGCTCCGGAAGGCCTTGCTGGCCGAGCTGGAGCAGAGCGCGTCTCAACAGGTGATTCAGGGAATGGAGCCCATCCTGCGGGAGCTGCCGCCTGAGCTGCAGACCGCGCTCGAGGCGATGCTCCACGCCCCGGGCGACGGGCCGACCGTCACGGCCCTGGCCGAGCGGGCCCGGCTCACCCGGCGGACCTGCGAGCGGTGGTTTACCAAGGTGGGGCTCCCATCCCCCCGCGTCGTGATGGTGTTGACCAGGCTGCTCTACGCCCACCGGCTGCTGCTCGATCCGGGCTACACGGTGGAAGACGTCGCGCTCAAGCTGGGATACAGCAAGACCAAGACGCTGCAGATGCACCTGCGGGCGGCGTTCGGCCTGACCGCGGGTGAGCTCCGGGTCTCCCTCTCGGTCGACGACGCGCTGGCCATGGTCACCAGCCGCTACTTCACGCCGGCGCGCCGCGCCGCCATCGCCTCGTGAGCCCTCGCATCCTGATCGTGGACGACGAGGCGGCGCTCCGACGGACCCTCGAGCGAGCCCTCAAAGGCATGGGCTTCGACGTCGTCTCGGCGGGCGACGCCCACCTGGCCTACCAGCTGCTCGACGAGACCGACGTGGACCTGATTCTTCTCGATCTCCACCTGCCCCAGATGTCGGGTGCCACGTTCTATCTCGCGCTCACGCGCCGCTGGCCACGCCTGACCGAGCGGATCGTGCTCATGACCGGCGATACCCACGCCGAGCAGGAGCACTGGCCGGCCGACCTCCGACGGTGCCCCCTGCTCCTCAAGCCGTTCACGCTCGACCTGCTCCGAAGCGTGGTGCTGTCCGCGCTCGAGGGACCGACCCGCGAGGGGCGGGCGAGCAACGGGCCGGCATGAGCGCGGGCGTGGTGTCGGCCCCGGCCGATCCGCTGGCCACCCTGCGCGAATACCGCACGTTGGCCCCGTGGGGGTTGCGTGATCTCGCCGCGCTCGCCGGTGGGATCCTGGACGCGTCCGGCGTGGTCCCGGTCAACGCGGCGGCGCGGGCTCGCCCGAGCGAGCGCACCATCCGGTTCTACGTCTCCCGCGGGCTGGTGAGCCCGCCCGAGGGCCGTGGCACCGCGGCGGTCTACTCCTACCGCCACCTGCTCCAGGTACTGGCCATCAAGCTGCGGCAAATGGAAGGCGCCACCCTGGAGAACATGACCCGCGAGTTCGCCGGCCTGACCGGTGATCTCATCGAGCGTCGGGTGGCCGGCGTGCTGGGGACGGCGCTGCCCCGGCCCGAGCGCCTGGCGCTGCTTCAGGCGCCCGGAACCGGCCGGGGGCGGGTGGGCCGGGCCGTGCTGGGCTGGTTGGCCCCGGTCGAGTCGGCGGGGGGCGCGGACAGCGTGTGCCGGCGCATCGCCGTCGCGCCGGGCATCGAGGTCCTGGTGGACGAGCAGCACCCCGTCATCCGGCTCAACGGCGACGTCGCCGCCATCGCCGAGGCCGTCCGACAGGCGCTTGCCGGGCTGGTGGCGCCCTAACCTCCCTCCGCGCAAGGATCCACCATGCTCGCCATGCTCGTCCTTCTCGCCATCGTCGTCCTTGTCGTCTTCTGGGTGATCGGGGCCTACAACGGCCTGATCGGGCTCAAGAACAGGGTGGCCAACGCCTGGAAGCAGATCGACGTGCAGCTCAAGCGCCGGCACGATCTGATTCCCAACCTGGTCAACACCGTGAGAGGCGCGATGGACTTCGAGCGCAATACGCTCGAAGCCGTGATCGCGGCGCGCAACAAGGCGGTGAACGCAACCGGCGTGGCGGCCACGGCCAAGGCCGAGGGCGAGCTGACCCAGGCGCTCGGCCGGCTGTTCGCGCTGACCGAGGCGTATCCCGATCTCAAGGCCACCGGCAACGTGGCGCAGCTTCAGGAGGAGCTGACCAGCACCGAGAACAAGATCGGATTCGCGCGGCAGCTCTACAACGACGTCGTCACCGAGTACAACACCCGGCAGGCGACCTTCCCCACCATGCTCGTGGCCGGCCTGGCCAAGGCCACGCCCGCCGAGCTGTGGCAGATCACCGACGACAGCGAGCGAGCCGTCCCGACGGTGGATCTCTCGACGACCAAACCCGCGCCGTGACCGAGGCGGCGAACCTCTTCGCCCAGCAGGAGTCCAACCGCCGCCGCTCCACCTGGCTCGTCATCGGCTTCATCGTCTTCTTCGCCTGGGTCGGCTTCGGCGGCGACCTGGCGTTCGGTCTGCTCACGGCCGATGCGCCGCCCGACGAGTACCATCACGTGATACCGGTCCTCGGCATCATCACCACTCTGATCGCGGCCGGCATCTGCTGGTACTCGTGGCGATTCGGGGCGCGGCAGGTGCTCTGGTCCACGGGCGCGCGGGAGGTAACCGAGCCCGCCACGCCCGAAGAGCGGCAGCTGGTCAACGTGGTCGAGGAGATGGCGATCGCCTCGGGACTTCCCAAGCCCAGGGTGTACATCATCCCCGACGACGATCCCAACGCGTTCGCGACCGGACGTGACGCGGCCACGGCGTGCATCGCGGTTACCCAGGGCCTGCTCCGCACCCTCAGCCGGGACGAGCTGCAGGGGGTCATCGCGCACGAGATGGCGCACGTGCAGAATCTCGACGTGCGCCTGATGACGCTGCTGGCCGGGATGGTGGGGGCGATCGCGCTCATGTCCGACGGGATGGGGCGGATGCTGCGAGGCTCGCGCGGCGTCAGGCTCGGCGGCGGCGGTGGAGATCGCGACAAGGGCGGGAATCCGTTCGCGATCGTGCTGCTGGTGTTCTGGGTGCTGACGCTGCTCGTGGCGCCGATCGTGTCCCGCATCCTGGCCATGGCGGTGAGCCGGAAGCGCGAGTACCTGGCGGACGCCACAGGGGCGCAGTTCACCCGCAACCCGCTCGCCCTGGCCTCGGCGCTCGAGAAGCTCGAGGCCGCCTCCGCGCCCACCCAGGCGATCACCCGCGGGGCGGCGCACCTGTGCATCGTGGACCCGGCGCCGGGCGCGCTGGCCGCCCGGGAGGGCTTCTTCGCGGACGCGCTGGCCTCGCACCCGCCCATCCGCCTGCGCATTGCCCGCCTTCAGGGTATGGGGTACTTGGGCGAGGTCCCGGCCCACCAGTCGTAGCGATCGGCTACGACCCCTCGGACACCAGCGCCACCATCTCGGCGGTAAAGCTCCCGGGATCGAACGGCAACTCGATCACCCGATCGGCGCCCGCCGCGCGGGCCGCCGAGCCGTCGCCCGCGACGAGTGCCACCAGGCGCCAGGCCCGAGCAGCCGGTGGGTCGAACCCGCCGAGCGGGTGCGCGCCGGCTGCGTCGGTGCCGCCCAGCACCACCACGAGGGCCACGCCGAGACGGTCGGTCGACTCGCGCAGATCGTCCACCGACCCGACGCGCTCGACCGTGAACCCGGCGTGGCGGAGCAGCAGGTCCACCACCCGCGCCAGGTCCTCCTCCGCGACCAGCACCAGCGCGCCGCCACGAGGCTCAACCGGGGCGGCCCGACTCGGCTGGTGGGCCCCCTCGAGATCCACCATCCGCATTCCCGGCAGGTAAGACTTGGTGCGGATCTCGCGGAGGTCGCCCACCTGGCGGACCAGGTCGCGAATGCGGCGCAACGCCGTCTGGATGTCGCCCAGCGTCTGCTGTCGCTGTGCCACCGGCATGTCGGGGTCGGCCAGGAGCAGCTCCAGGTCCGCCGACGCAGACATCAGAGGATTGTTGATGTGGTGGTGGAGGGTGACCGTGAGCTCACCGGCGGCCGCGAGCCGCTCGGCCCGTACCAGGTCCTCCTCCGCGGCCGCGAGCGCCTTGCGGAGCTCGCGGTTCCGGCGCACCCGCTCCAGCACCTGCGGGAGCATCTCGAGCAGCGAGTGATCCTTGGCCAGGTAGTCGTCGGCGCCGAGGCGGAGCGCCGCGGCCGCGAGCGACTCGTTGCCGTGCGCCGTGATCACGATGACCGCGGGCGGGTTGGACCGCGCGCGCACGGCCTCGAGGATGTCGAGCCCGTTGGCGTCGGGCAGCTGGTGGTCCAGCAGCACGATATCGGCCTCTTCCAACGCCTCGAGTCCCTCGCGGCCCGTGGTCACGTGCATGACGGGGCCGAAGCCGAGCGAGCTGACGACGTGCACCACCAGGCGGGCGATGGTGTGGTCGTCGTCCACGATGAGGATCCGCGGGCTCACTTCAGGGGTGGGGTTCGTCCAGGAACACGAGTGCCTGGCGCCGCGAGACGACGGCCTCGAGCGCCTCGTGGATGGTGGGATCGATGGCGGTGCCGACCAGGTCCCGCATGCGCTCGACCGCGTCCTCGGGCGCCATCTTCTCCTGGTAGGGCCGCGCCGTGGTGAGGGCGTCGTAGATCTCGACGGCGCCGATGATCCGCGAGCCCAGCGGAATCGCCTCGCCGGCCAGGCGGTCGGGATAGCCGAAGCCGTCCCACCGCTCGTGGTGGCTCCGCACCAGGCCGATGACGTCGGCCAGATGGACCAGCGGAGCCAGGATCTGGCAGCCCACCAGCACGTGCTGCTTCACGTGCTCGTACTCTTCGTCGGTCAGCGGGCCGTGCTTGTTCAGGATCTCCTCGCGGATCCCGATCTTGCCGATGTCGTGGAGCCGGCCGGCGGTGCGCACGACCTCGATCTCCTCGTCGGGGCGCCGCAGGTGGGCCGCCACACTGGCCGAGAGATCGGCCACCCGGGCCGAGTGGCCGCGGAGGTAGGGGTCCTTGGCCTCGAGCGCGTTCACCAGCGCCTCGAGTGTCGCGACCGAGAGCCGCTCCTGGGCGGCCTGCTCGAGCCGCCGCTCGGCCGCCCGCAGCGCCACTTCCTCCTTGAGCCAGCGGTTGATCTGCTGCCCCTCGAGCAGGGTGTGACGGCGCTCCAGGGCTCGCGAGATGGCGTTGCCGAGGTGCGCGAGGTCGATCGGCTTGAGCAGGTAGTCGAGGGCGCCCCGCTGCATGCACAGCGCGGCCGAGGTGGCGTCGTTGACGGCGGTGAGCATGAGCAGCGCGACGGACGGCTCGAGCTCCATGATCTGCGGAACCAGGTCGATCCCGTTGGTGCCGGGGAGATTCACGTCCAGGAGGATGCCGGTGATCTTCTTGCGCTGCAGCACCTCCAGTGCCTCCTCACCCGTCGCGGCCACCGAGACTTCGTAGCCCTGCTGGACCAGGTACTTCCGCAAGGCATTGCGAATCGCCTCCTCGTCGTCGACGACGAGGAGGGTCACGGGGCCTCCGCTCAGCGACACGGGGACTCCTTCTCGGGTGCGGACGCCGCGATGGGGCGGCCGGCTGGCGCAGTGCTGGGGGTGGAGAGAAGGTAGAAAACGCGGACAACCGGGGCAAGAGAAGCCCGGCAGCCCCCGCCGTCGCGTCAACCGACGAATTCGACCTCGACCCGCTCGGGAATGAGGCCGGCGGCGTGCCCGCGATCGAGCAGGGTCTGCACCGCCTGGCGTCCCCGCGGCCCGTAATCGACCGTCCACTGGTTGACGTACATCCCGACGAACGTGTCGGTCCGCTCGTCTCCGATCCCGCGGTTGAACTGCTTGGCGTGGGCCAGGGCCGGGGCGCGGTGCTCGAGGGCGTAGACGATGCTGGCGCGGAGGTCGCGCGCGATCTGATCGATCACGGATCGGCCCAGGTCCCGGCGAACGGCGTTTCCACCCAGAGGAAGCGGCAGGCCGGTGTCCTCCATCCACCAGGCGCCGAGATCGGTCCACAGGTGGAGGCCCGTATCGGCGTAGGTGAGCTGGCCTTCGTGGATCAGGAGGCCGACATCCACCGCCCCCTCATGGACCGCATCTTCGATGCGGTCGAACGGAATCACCACCTCGACCACGTCGGGCTGGTACAACTCGAGCGCCAGACAGGCGGTGGTGAGCTTGCCCGGCACACCTACTCGGAGACCCCGCAGGTCCGACCTCGGGTCGCCGGGCCTGGGACGGCTGGCCACCAGTCGAGGTCCGTATCCGTCGCCCATGGAGGAGCCCGAGCCGAGGAGCGCGTAGTCGCGCCAGAGATACGCGTAGGCGTGAATGGACACCGCCGTGACCTCGAGCTCGGCTCGGCGGGCCCGCTGATTCAGGGTCTCGATGTCGGAGAGCTCGTGGACGTAACGGAGGTCGCCGGTATCGATCTTCCCTTCGGCGAGCGCGTAGAACATGAAGGCGTCGTCGGAATCGGGGCTGTGGGCGACGCGGATGGTGCGGGGCATCGGGTCCTCGGAAGACGGACGGTCAGGTCGGACGGTCGGACGGTCAGACGGTCAGATGGTCAGACGGTCGGGCGCTCAGACGTTCAGGCGCTCAGACGGTTCGGTTAGAGTCGAAGGTGGCGGCCCTATGGAGTTCGACTGACCGAGTCCGCCGCCTGCTTGAACTCGTCGATCACCGGCTGATGCTCCTGGTACTCCACGCGGCCGGCGGCGCTTTCGGCGGCGAAGTGCGCCCGGAAGTCGCGCAGGGCCTGCTGCCGGCGCGGGGTGTCGTTCTGCAGGCCGGCCACGGTGCCCCGGATGACATACCCGAACAGGTGACCAGGGTCGCGCGCGAGGATAGTGTCGGCCAGCGCGAGGGCACCGGCCATGTCGCCCACCTGGGTCCGGAGCACCGCGGCGTGGTAGCGGGCGTCGGCATCGATCGAGTCGAGCTGGCCGTAGGCGGCGAGCGCCATGGGGGTGAATCGAACGACCTGTGCCGTGTCACCCCGCTCACCGGCCTGCATGACCCGGTTGAACAGCCGGTCGAACCGCTCCCGCGGCGACATCTGGCTGATGTCGGGCGGAGTCCCGCCAGCCGGGCCGCCGGCGCCACCGTCGGCCGGGGCCTCGCGCGCACTCTGGGCGCCGGCGTTGGCCATCTCCGGCGCGGCGGCGGGCCGAGCCTCGCGGATCACCTTGAAGACGATGAGCGCGAGGAGCACCACGCAGAGGCCCCCGGCGACGAGCCAGGCCGTCCGTTCCCGCGCCGGCAGGGCCGCCCCACCCGCCGCACCCACCGGCCGGCCACAGCGGTGGCAGAACCGCGCCTGGGGCGACAGCTCCGCCCGACAACCGGCACAGCTCCGCGGCACTAGACTGGCCCCGCAGGCACTGCAGAACTTGCCCGAAGCCGGGCTCCCGCAGGCGGGACAGTTCGTGGGGGCGGCAGTCATCGGGCCAGAAGCGTAACGGAGTGAGGGGACAGGGGAAAGGAGGCCGAAAAGACGGAAGGACGGGAGGACGGGAGGACGGAAGGACCAGCCCAACCGGCGCACCGACACAGGCCTCGCTGGCCGGTCGTTCCGTCCTTCCGTCCTTCCGTCCTTCCGTCGTCCCGTCCTTCCGTCCGCTCTCGGTTGCCTTCGGTCGATCAGGCCCTTACCCCACGGCCCCGCCGGCGGTTTCTTTCACCCGTTCCCACACGGAGACGTCCTTCATGCCGCAGCCCAGGCATCGCTCGAGCGGCTCGACCGAGCGGCCCAGCCTCGACAATTTCCCCACCGACCTCACCGGGGCCAGCAAGGAAGACCTGCTCGAGGTGTCCAACCGCTTCGGCGTCGATTTCATCCGGCTGCAGTTCACCGACATCATGGGCATCAACAAGAACGTAGAGGTGCCCCGCAGCCAGTTCGCCAAGGCGCTGGACGGCGAGATCATGTTCGACGGGTCGTCGATCGAGGGGTTCGTGCGGATCGAGGAGTCGGACATGCTGCTCAAGCCCGACCTCGGCACCTTCCGCATCCTGCCCTACGAGGACGAGGGCGGGCGGGTCGCGCGGCTCCTCTGCGACATCTACACGCCGGACGAGCAGCCCTTCGCCGGCTGCCCCCGCACCACCCTCAAGCGCCAGCTCGAGCGGGCCAGGAAGCTGGGCTACGCGATGATGGCCGGGTGCGAGGCGGAATTCTTCCTGTTCGAGCGCGCGCCGGAGGGCTCGCCCTCCACCACTACCCACGACTCGGCGTCCTACTTCGATCTGGGCCCACTCGACAAGGGCGAGGAGATCCGGCGGGTCATCGTCGAGCAGCTGGTGGAGATGGGCTTCGAGGTCGAGGCGGCGCACCACGAGGTGGCCGCCGGCCAGCACGAGATCGACTTCAGGTACGCCGACGCCCTGGTGACCGCCGACAACCTCACGACCTTCAAGTTCATCGTCCGGAACGTCGCCAACCGATATGGCTATATCGCGTCGTTCATGCCCAAGCCGATCGAGGGCATCAACGGCAGCGGCATGCACACCCACCAGTCACTGTTCCGGGGCAAGGAGAACGCGTTTTACGACTCCAAGGGCGAGTACCAGCTCTCCAAAATCGCCCTGAGCTACATCGAGGGCCTGCTGCAGCACGCGCGCGGGTTCTGCGCGATCACCAATCCGCTCATTAACAGCTACAAGCGACTGGTGCCGAATTACGAGGCGCCGACCAACGTGGCATGGTCCACCCGCAACCGGTCGCCGCTGGTGCGGATTCCGGACCGCCGCGGCCTCGGCACGCGGTGCGAGCTCCGGATGCCGGACCCGTCCTGCAATCCGTACCTGGCGCTCACCGTGCAGCTCGCCGCCGGGCTTGACGGGGTGGAGCGGAAGCTCGAGGCGCGGGAGCCGGTGCACCGGAACATCTTCCGGATGAGCTTCCGGGACCGCCGCAAGTACCGCATCGACGAGCTGCCGCGGGACCTGCACGAGGCGCTGGAGCTGTTCGAGAAAGACGACGTGATCAAGGACGCCCTGGGCGAGCACCTGACCGAGCGGTTTCTCGAGGCCAAACGGAACGAGGTGCTGCAGTACAACCTGCAGGTGAGCAAGTGGGAGATCGACACCTACCTGGGGCTCTACTAGCTCACTTTGCTGAGCGCCAGGGTCACCCGTCCAAACGGCAGCGGCAGGTTGATCTCGACCGGCAGCCGCCGCGCGTCGTCCGTCAGGGCCAGCGTCACCAGATTGCCGCGGCTCGTGACCTCGAGGGTAAGGACGGGCGCCGATTTGCCATCCGGCAGGGTGCGGGTCTCCCGGCCGGTCACGCGCACCTGCACCGGGTTGTACCCGGTCTGGAAATACCGTGAGATGCTGTAGGTGGCGCCGGGCTTGAGCCGGGCCGTCCGCAGGTAGTAGAGAAAAGCGAGCTCGTCCAGCGGATTCGACGGGGCTACCCAGTCCCGTGGATCGCCGAGCTGGCGGTACCGGCTGGAATCGGGCACGATCTGGAACTGCACGTCGTTGACGCTGCTGCCCTGGATCAGCTTGCGGTGGAACCGCAGCGAGTTGAACGGCTGGACGCCGACGTACGAGGTGAGCTCGGCGCCGAACCGGAGCCCGAGTGGACGGGCCTGGCCGCTGGCCGCGAACACGAAGGCCTGCTGGCCCTGCTCCTTGGCCATCGGGTTCACGACGATCGACGCGCTTCCGACGGGGACCATACCTACGGTGGCCTCGTACTCGAGCCGCTCGCCGACCGCGAACGGATAGGTCGGAGGTGGAGCGGGCGCGAACGGCAGCGAGGGCGCAACGAGGTGCGCGAGCAGCGCGCCCTGGAAGAGCAGCGTGGAAACCGGCATAGCATTCCTTCGATGAACGGACGTGCACGATAATCCCTCCGCACCGGACGCGACAACCATGCCACCGGCCGCGCCCTCGGCATTCCTGCTCGACCTCGACGGGACCCTCTATTCCGCTGACAAGGCGATTCCGGGCGCGGCGGACGCACTGTCCCGTCTCCGGCGCAACCAGATACCGTTCCGGCTGGTGACCAACACGACCAGTCGCTCCCGGCGCATGCTGGTCGAGCGGCTGGCCGGCTACGGCCTGAGCGTCGCCGCGGAGGAGATCGTGACCGCGACCCTGGCCGGCGCCACCCTGCTCCGGGCCCGGGGCTTCTTGCGGGTCGCCCCCTTCGTACCCCCGGCGGCCCTGGAAGACCTGACCGGCCTGACGCTCCTGGGCGGGACAACGGACCGCCCCGCCGGCCCCGCCGAGGCGGTGGTGCTGGGGGACTTGGGCGAGCGGTGGACCTACGCGCTGCTCCAGGAGGCGTTCGACCACCTGATGGCGGGCGCCGCGCTGGTGGCCCTCTCCCGGGACCGCTATTTCCGGCAGGGTGAGCGGCTCGCGCTCGACGCCGGACCGTTCGTCGCCGCCCTGGAGTACGCGGCAAACACGTCGGCGGAGGTCGCCGGCAAGCCCAGCCCGGCCTTCTTCGCCGCCGCGGTGACCAGCCTGGGGCTGCCGCCGGACCGCTCGGTCGCCATGGTCGGTGACGACCTCTGGTCCGATGTGGAGGGGGCGCAGCGCGCCGGTCTGCAGGGGTGGCTGGTCCGGACCGGCAAGTTCCGGGAAGACGTGCTGCGGAGCGGGTCGGTGCGGCCCGACCGGGTGCTGGAAAGCGTGGCTGTCATCGGCTCGTGATCCTGGGTGGTATCTTTCCACCCCCGTGACCGGATTCCGCTTCTCCCGCTGGCATCTCCTCCCGTTGGTGATGCTGCTCGTTCCCTTTCGCCTGGCGGCGCAGGTTCCGGCGGACTCCGCCGGAGCGGACCGCCCGTCCCATGGTGATACCCTCCGCGGGATCGAGCTCGATCGCCGGGACATCTTCGATCCCGACGAGCGGGGCTGGATCGCCAGGGTCGCCAATGCGCTCCATATCCAGACCCGGGCCGCGACCATCCGGCGCGAGCTGCTGTTCCAGCCTGGGGAGCCGTACGACTCCGCCCGGGTGGCCGAGTCAGAGCGGAACCTCCGGGCGCTGGGCGTGTTCCGGCGGGTGCGGATCGACACGCTCCGCACCGATTCCGGCCTGGTGGCTCGGGTCCTGACGAAGGATGGCTGGAGCACCAAGGCGGACTGGCGCTTCCGCAGCACTGGCGGCGAGGTGGCCTACACCATCGGGCTGGTAGAGGACAACCTGCTGGGCACCGCGTCGTCCGCCGCCGTGCGCTATCGCAAGACTCCCGATCGGACCAGCGTGACGCTCGGGCTCCGCCGGCCGCGGCTGTTCGCGGGCAAGGTGGGCGTCGGCGCCCTCTATGAGAACCGATCCGACGGTCGTATAACCCAGCTCGCCGTGGAGCAGCCGTTCTACTCCCTCACCTCACGCTTCGGCATCCGGGTCGAGGGGGAGGATCGGGATGAGCGGGTGCTCCAGTTCTTCAACGGCTCGAACGTCGCCCGGGATACTCTGACACACCTCTTTACCGTGGCTCGGGTGTCGGCGGCGTGGGCGACCCAGGCCTCGATGGCGGGCTTTCTCCGCTGGGGCCTCCAGGCCCAGCTGCGACGCGAGGACTTCCGTCCCGAGAGCTCGCCCGACCCGCTCAGCAAGACCGTCACCGGCGCATTCGGCCCATACCTGACCTGGAGCCGGGCGAACTTCCTGGTGGCACGGGGTGTGTCGGGCTTCGCCCGCGAGGAAGACGTCGACCTCGGCCTCACGGTCCGAGTCGGCCTGCTGGCCGCGCCCAAGGCGTTCGGGTACGATCGCGACGGCATAGGCCCGAACCTGGCCGCGCGCGCCGGGGCTCGGATGCCGGGCGGGTTCGGCTATCTCGAGGCGTTGCTCAGCGGCCTGTACGATTCGGCCGGGCTCGACAGCGGGACGGTGCAGATCGCCGGGACCGCCGTGCTGCAGCCCGGACCCCACCAGGTGGGGATCTTCCACCTCGAGGGCGGCTGGCTCAAGGATCCGCCGCCCGGCCTGGAGTTCGATCTGGGGCTGGGGCTGGGCCCGCGGGCCTTCCGAAGCCATGCCTTCACCGGCGACCGCTCCTATTTCGCCACCGCCGAGTATCGCTACACCATCGTCGATGACTTCCTCGGCCAGCTCGGGCTCGGCGTGGCGGGCTTCGTGGATCACGGCGGGGCCTGGTATGCGGGGCAGCCCTCGCGCTCGGGCTGGGACGCGGGGATCGGGCTTCGGATCGGCGCCAGCCGCTCCACCGATACCGAGGCGCTCCGCTTCGACCTGGCCCGGCGGTTCGCCAACGACGCCCAGAAGGCCGGGTGGGTGGTAACGGTGGGGAAGGGCTTCGTCTTCTCGCCGGTCGGCCGCCGCCCGTTATAATTGGGCACCCCCAACCCAAGCCATTCCATGACCGACGCTCCATCCGCGCCGCGACGCCGCTGGTGGCTCATCCTGCTGGCCCTGGCCACGGTGCCGGTGCTCCTCTTCACGCTGTATGTGGGGGCGGCGCTCAAGTGGAGCTACTCCGACGGCGAGCGGGCGGGAGTGCTGCAGAAATTCAGCCGGCGGGGATGGGTCTGTAAGACGTACGAGGGCGAGCTCGCCATGTCGGTGGTGCCAGGAGTGGCGCCCACGATCTGGGAGTTCAGCGTGCGCGATGAGGCCGTCATCCCGAAGCTGAACGCGGCGCTCGGGAAGCGCGTCGTACTCCATTACACCCAGCATCCGGGCCTGCCGACGAGCTGTTTCGGAACCACCGAGTACTTCGTTGACAGCATCGAAGCCGTCCAGTAAGCCTTGCCTTCCAGGCCGCGGGGCAGCATGTTCCCCGCGTCCCACCCCCTCTGACCTGCCCGGCTCGACGTACTAAAGGCCTGTCAGCTCGACGACATTTTCGGCGCGGCCTCCACGTTCCTGAGTGGAGCAGCAGTGCCTACCCCTGTGCAGGAGACCGCATGCGACGGCTGCGGATCGGGGTCTTGGACCTGGTTACCAAGAGCCCCAAGGTATCGCTCTACGGTCGGATCATGAACGCCAATCTGGCCAGCATCATGCCCCAGGTGCTGGCCGTTTGGTGCGAGCAGGAGGGTCACGAGGTCACCCTCGTCTGCTATACCGGCCTGGAAGATCTGGTCGGGGAGCTGCCACAGGGTCTGGACCTGCTGTTCATCGGAGCGTTCACTCAGTCCGCCCAGCTCGCCTATGCGCTGAGCAACCTGTTCCGTCGCCGGGGCACCGTGACGGTTCTTGGCGGGCCGCACGCGCGCTGCTATCCGGAAGACTCGCGGAAGTACTTCGACTACGTCCTGGGCTTCACCGATCGTACCGTGGTCGGCGAGGTGCTCCGGGATTGCCGTCCCCACCGGCCGTACGGTGTGCACCTGGCCGCCAGCTCACAGCCGGTCGAGCTTCCCAACCTCCGGCAACGGTGGAAGTTCGTCGAGTCCACGCTGCGGAAGGCGCCCACCATCAAGATCGTGCCGATGATCGGGAGTCTCGGCTGCCCCTACACCTGCTGCTTCTGCATCGACTCGACGGTGGAGTACCAGCCGCTGGCGTTCGAGGAGCTGCGTGACGACCTGGCGTTCCTGCTGACCAGGATGAAGAACCCGATCGTCGGCTGGCACGATCCGAATTTCGGGGTTCGGTTCGACGACTACATGGAGGCGATCGAATCGGCGGTGCCGCCGGGACGGATGCGGCACATCGCGGAGAGCAGCCTGTCGCTCCTGTCCGAGCCGCATCTCAAGCGGCTCCAGCGCAACGGATTCCGCGCCATCCTGCCGGGCATCGAGTCGTGGTACGACCTGGGAAACAAGTCCAAGACCCGCCGCACCGGGATGGACAAGGTCAAGCAGGTGGCCGAGCACGTGAACATGATCCTGCGCTACATCCCATATATCCAGACCAACTTCGTGCTCGGGCTCGACGGCGACACAGGCCCCGAGCCGTTCGAGCTGACCCGGAAGTTCATTGACCTGGCACCGGGGGCGTTTCCGGCGTACTCGCTGCTGTCGGCGTTCGGCCGCGCCGCCCCGCTCAACCTCGAGTACCAGCGCGCCGGCCGGGTGCTGCCGTTCCCCTTCCATTTCTTGAACAACAATCACGCCATGAACGTCCGGCCCAAGAACTATTCCTGGTCGGAGTTCTACGACGGGCTCATCGACGTGACGCGCTACTCGTTCTCCTTGCGGGCCATCGCTCGGCGGGTGCCGGCTACCCCCACGGCGATCCCCAAGTGGATGAACGTGGTCCGGGCGGTGTCGTCCGAAGGGTGGGGTCGGATCGCTTACCATACGACCATCCGGCGACTGCTGGAGACGGACGGAAGCGTCAGGGACTACCTCGAAGGCGAGACCGACGTGCTTCCCTCGTTCTATCACGAGCGAATCCGGCGGGAGCTGGGGGCGCTGTACGAGTATCTGCCGGATGGCGCGCTCTACCACGACCAGAATGCGTATCTCGACTCGGTTTCCGAGGCACCGCTCGCGCAAACGGTGCCGCTCAGGAGCCGACTCGTCGGCTAAGCCGAGTCGGCTGAGCTGAGTCGGCTAGGCTGAATGGCTGAGCCGAGTCGATTGAGCGCCCACGACACTACCGATAGCGATACACCAGCACCGCGCAGACCACGACCGCCAGGATCAGCAGCACCAGCGTCAGGACCGTGATGCCGCGCCGGCCCAGCCGGCGGTGCGTTTGGTGATCCATCTCCCATCTCCCGTCCGAGGTCCGCACTACCATGGAATCGTTTTCGTCCATGGATCCAGTGTGCTCGATGTCGCCATCATTCTCAACCCGGGCTCCGGCTCCGGCAACGGGGACGAGCTTGCCGCTCACCTGATTCAGCTGTTCGCGGCGGCCGGCCGGGAGGCCACCGTGCTGGCCGCGGGTCCCGGCCGCACCATCACCGACCAGGCGCGGCGCGCGGTCGGGGAAGGTTGCCGGATCGCCGTGGCGGCGGGGGGAGACGGCACTGTGAATGCCGTCGCTTCGGCCGTGGTGGGCAGCGGTATTCCGCTCGGCATACTGCCGATCGGCACGCTCAATCACTTCGCCAAAGACCTGGGGATTCCGCTCGATCTCGAGGACGCGGTACGCCTGATCACGCAAGGCGTGCGGCGGCAGGTGGATGTGGGCGAGGTGAACGGTGCGGTGTTCGTGAACAACTCGAGCATCGGGGTCTACCCGCGGATCGTCGCCTTGCGGCACCGATGGCGCGCCACCGGGCCCGGCAAGTGGATCGCCGGCCTGTGGGCTACGCTCACGGTCCTCAGACGCCGGCCCTTCATGGCGGTCCGGATCCGGACCCCGGAGGAGAACCTGCTCCGCCGGACGCCGTTCGTGTTCGTGGGGAACAACGAGTACCGGATGGTGGGGCTCAGCGCCGGCTCGCGCGAATCGCTCACCGGCGGGCGTCTCGCGCTCTACGTGATGCACGCCGAGCGGCGGCGGAGCCTGCTGTTCCTGGGATGGCGCGTGGTGCTGCAAGGGGTGGACCGGGTGCGCGAGCTGGAGCGGTTTCTGGTCGAGGAGGCGGTGATCGAGACCCGCAGGCGGGTCGGCGTCGCGCTCGACGGCGAGGTCCGCGTCATGATTCCACCGCTCACCTACCGTATCCGGCCACTGGCCCTCACGGTCATCACGCCGTGAGGGTGGCCGGCGCCGGACGGCTCAGCCGTCGGCCAGGCGGGTCCTCATGTTGATCCAGGAGCCGACCCGCTTCTGGCCTCCGCGAAACTCGAAATGCTCCTCCGTCATGAGCCGCTCGCCATTGGGCGTGGCGGGCGCGGTCAGGTGCCAGAGCAGGAGCTGCTGGCCGATGACCGTCGCCGGCAGCCACACGCCCGGCTCAACTCCGGGGTAGAGCGAGGCGTAGTCGGGTTTCAGTCGAGCCTCGCGGATGGTACTTTGCACGCGTTTCCTCCAACTCGGGTGGTCATGGACGACGCCAAGGCCGAGACGATCTGCAAGCGCGCGCTCGTGGAGCTGGTCTTCATGCTGGCCCACCAGCGGAACCCCAAGACGCGCGCCCGGCGTGACTGGACCCTGCTCCGGAGCCTCGTCCGCGAGGGGCTCGCGAGCGGGCCCGGGGCGGATCAGCTCCAGGATGGGCCTTGGCAGATCGGTCAGCGCCCGCTGCAACGCCCGGGACGAAACGGACTCCGTTTCGTTCCACTGGTGACGCGGGGCCGGACCGAGATCATGATGCCGACGCCTGAAGAAGCCGAGAATCTGGTGGCGTTCCTCAACTGGTGCGGCATGCCGGAATTCGGGGAACGCTAAGGCGGGAGGAGCACCTCCCGAGCCGAAGATGTTACGGGAAGGGCCGGTCGGCTAGGGGGGCACAATCTGCCTACCGCTCGCGCCGAGGGGGGCCATCCCCCGCGGTACCTGGCGGCCACGAGGCGCCATGAACCCCTTCATGCAGGCCGCCCTCGACGAGGCCCGCCAGGGCCTGCGGGAGGGCGGCATCCCGATCGGCTCGGTGCTGGCCTCGGCCGACCGCATCCTCGGCCGCGGCCACAATCGCCGGGTGCAGGCGGGCAGCGTCGTGCTCCACGCGGAGATGGACGCGCTCGAGGTGGCCGGGCGCCAGCCCGCCGCGGTGTACCGGGGGTGCACCCTGTACACCACGCTCTCACCCTGCGCCATGTGCACCGGAGCCATCCTGCTCTACGGGATTCCCCGAGTCGTGATCGGGGAGAACCGGACGTTTCTGGGTGAGGAGGAGCTGCTGCGGAGCCGTGGGGTCGCGGTAGAGGTGCTGCAGGATCCCGCATGTGAGCGGCTCCTGGGCGACTTCATCCGCGCTCATCCGGAGCTCTGGAACGAGGACATCGGCCGCTAGAGCCGGGCCAGTCCCTGGTAGGTCTCCGGGCGGCGGTCGCGGTAGAACTGCCACACATTCCGCACCTCGCGAATCTGATCCAGGTCCAGCTCGGCCGTCACGAGCTCGTCCCGGTCGCGCTTGGCCTCGGCGACGAGCTGGCCGCGCGGGTTGCAGAAATAGCTCTGCCCGTAAAACTCACCGATCCGCCAGGGGTCCTCGTATCCCACCCGGTTGATCGCTCCCACGAAGAACGCATTGGCCACCGCGTGGGCCGGCTGCTCCAGCCGCCACAGGTACTCGGACAGGCCCGCGACGGTCGCGGACGGATTGAACACGATCTCCGCGCCGTTCAGGCCCAGCTCGCGCGCGCCCTCGGGGAAGTGCCGGTCATAGCAGATGTACACGCCGACGTCCGCATACCGGGTCTTGAAGACCGGATAACCGAGGTTGCCGGGGCGGAAGTAGAACTTCTCCCAGAACCCCGGGGCGCAGTGGGGGATGTGGTTCTTGCGGTACTTGCCCAGGTACGTCCCGTCGGCGTCGATGACCGCCGCGGTGTTGTAGTAGATCCCGGTACCGTCCTCCTCGTACAGCGGCACGACGATGACCATCGCGTGCTTCCGGGCCACCTCCTGCATCAAGCGCGTGGTGGGGCCGTCCGGAATGGCCTCGACCGCGTCGTACCAGCGCGTGCTCTGCTCGGCGCAGAAGTAGGGTCCGGTGAAGATCTCCTGCATGCAGAGGATCTGGACGCCTTCCCGCCCCGCACGCTCGATCATCGCCAGGTGCTTGGTGACGTTCGCCTCGCGAATCACGTCCAGCTTCTCGGCGGTGGAGCAGGCGTGGGTGGCCTGGATCAGGCCGCACTTCACGATTCGTGGCATGTCGGTTCCCTGGTGTTATTCACCACGGAAACACGGAAGGCACGGAGGCACACGGAGGAAAGCGATGGTGAACAGCACACCCGCCAAGCTCCTGCTGTTCTCCGTGCGATCCATGCCTCCGTGGTGAAGCCTCCGTGCCTTCCGTGTTTCCGTGCTCAAGCCTCCGTGCCTTCCGTGTTTCCGTGCTCAAGCGGTCTGGGTGGTGCGGCCCGGGCGCATCAGCGTCAGATACACCACGAAGCTCAGTGCGAACGTCACGAACCAGGCATAGGCGTACAGCCGGTCGAACAAGTCCGGATCAGCCACCGCCCCTCCGGGGGTCGTGGCCGCTCGCAGAAAGCCGGGGATGACGGGCACCACCGCGATCACGAACGCCGCCACCGCCCGCGGGTTCACGCCGCGGCGGTAGGTGTACACCCCCTTCTCGCGGAACAGGTCGTTCAGCACCAGCCGCTGTCGCCTGAGCACCCAATAATCGGCGATCAGGATCCCGCCCAGCGCGCCCATGAGGCTCGAGTACCCGATCAGCCAGGTGAAGATGTAGGCCGCGGCGTCGGAATAGAGCTTCCAGGGGAACATCAGGATCCCGATCACGGCCGTGATGAGGCCGCCGGTGACGTAGCTGATCCGTTTGGGGCTCAGGTTCGAGAAGTCGTTGGAGGGCGACACCACGTTGGCGGCCATGTTGGTCGTGAGCTGGGCCGCGAGCACCACCAGCGCGCCGAACACGATCACCCCCGGACTCCCAATTTTGGCAATCAGCACCACGGGGTCCCAGATCGCCTCCCCGAACCGGACGATCGTGGCGCTGGTGACCGCCACGCCGATGAAGGCGAACAGCGTCATGGTCGTCGGGAGTCCCAGGGCCTGGCCCAGCATCTGGGACCGCTGGCTCGTCGCGTAGCGGGTGAAGTCGGGGATGTTGAGGCTGAGCGTGGCCCAGTACCCGATGCTGGCGGTGAGCGCCGAAGGGAACAGCGCCCAGAAGGAGTTGCCGCCACCCCGGAGCCGCTCCGACCCCGCCAGGAGGGGCCCCAAGCCGCCGCCCACGCGGATGGCCCACAGCAGGAGGAGCAAGCCCCCCGCCAGAAGCAGCGGGGCCGACCAGCTCTCCAGCAGCTTGATCCCCTCGGTGCCCTTGAGGATGATCGCGACCTGGATCAGCCAGAACACCATGAACGAGATCGCCGTGTGGGCCGGAACGCCGCCCCAGCCCGACCATGCCGCCAGGCACAGGGCGTCGAGCGCCAGCCCGCCGATCCAGGTCTGGATGCCGAACCAGCCGCAGGCGACGATGGCCCGGAGGATGGCCGGCAGGTTGGCGCCGCGCACCCCGAAGCTGGCGCGGCACAGCACCGGGAACGAAATCCCGTACTTGGTGCCCGCATGCGCGTTCAGCACCATCGGGATGAGCACGATCGAATTGCCCAGCAGGATGGTCACCAGCGCCTGCCACCAATTCATGCCCTGCTGCATGAGGCCGGAGGCCAGCGTGTAGGTGGTGATCACCACGCTCATCCCGATCCAGAGCGCGGCAATGTTGTAGGTGGACCAGGTGCGCCGCTCCGGTGGCGTCGGCGCCAGGTCAGGGTTCCAGAGGGGGCTGTGACTCAGGTCCTCTGTGGTGGGTGCCTCGGCGGCAACGCTCGGCGCGCTCTCGCCGGCGCGCACGGCACTCTCGCCGGCGCTCACCGCGCTCCCGCCGGCGCAGCGGCGCGCGGCTTCGGCGCCGGTGCTG
>DATEJD010000047.1:0-8279 GCA_035278325.1 Gemmatimonadales bacterium
CTCACGCAGCTCGACCTGCTGCGGGCCGGGAAGAAACAGATCGCCGGCGCCCTCGGACGGCACCCGCTCGAGCTGGGCCACGTAGTCGACGATGCGGTTGAGCTGCTCGACCAGGCGATCGAGGTCCTCGTCCCGCACGGCGAGCTCGGCCAGCCTGGCCACGTGCAGTACCTCGTCGCGTCCGATGGTCACGCGCTCTCCCACTCCCGCTCGAGGCCGGCGTAGGCCACCAGCAGCTGCTTCACGCCGACCTCCTCATCGTCGAACGCTACCGACACCTTGAGGTCGCGCCCGGTGCCGGTCAGTCCCTGAATCGTTCCGCTGCCGAAGCGGCGATGGTGGACGCGCTCGCCTTTGACGTAGCGCGGCGTGTCTTGACTCGCCTCCTCGGCGGGACGGTCAGCCGGCCGGACGGTGGGACGGTCGGACCAGCCATCGAAATCGGTTCCTGTCCGTCTGACCGTCTGACCGTCCGACCGTCTACCGCTCCTACCCGTCCCCCACGCCGGAGTCCAGAGATTCGTCGTCCGCTTCTCCTCGACGATGCCGGCGGGGAGCGCCCGCAGAAAGCGCGAGGGCATCCCGGGCCGAAGCTCCCCGCCCCGGCGGCGGGCCCGAGCCCAGGTGAGATAGAGCTTGTCCTTGGCCCGCGTCAGTCCGACGTAGCAGAGCCGGCGCTCCTCCTCGAGTCCGTCGGCCTGCTCCTCGGCGCGGGCGAGGGGGAAGAGCCCGTTCTCGAGCCCGGTGAGCACCACCACCGGCCACTCCAGGCCCTTGGCCGTATGGAGGGTCATCAGGGTGACGCCTTCCTCGTTGCCAACGGTCGTGTCGGCGGACGAGAGCAGGGCGGCCTCCGCCAGGAACCGCTCGAGCGGCGTGCCCTCCGCGCCTTCGGCGACCACCTCCGACCAGTTGGCGGCGCTCGCGACCAGCTCGCGCACGTTTTCCCAGCGGTCCTCGCCCTCGGGCCCTTCCGCGTGCAGCACGGCCTCGTAATCGATGGCCTGGATGACCTGCTCGAGGACATCGGCCGGCGGATGCTGGCCGTTCCGCTGCCTCAGGCCGTCGATCAGCGCGGCAAAGGCGCGGAACGCCTCGCGCACGTTGGGTCGCAGGTCGGTGATCCCCTCCGCGCCGTGCGCGGTGGCGAGCAGCGGCTTGCTCCATTGCGCGGCGGTGCGCTGGAGGATGGAGAGGCTGGTCTCCCCCAGGCCGCGTTTGGGCACGCCCACCGCGCGGAGGAACGCCTCGTCATCGGCGGGGTTGGTGATGAGCCGAAGGTAGGCCAGCAGGTCCTTGACCTCGCGGCGCTCGTAGAAGCTGATCGCGCCGATCAGCCGATAGGGAATCCCGGCCCGGCGAAACGCCTCTTCCAGGGCGCGCGACTGCGAGTTGGTGCGATAGAGCACCGCCATGTCGGGATAGGCCCAGTCGCCCGCGGCGCTCCGGCGCTCGAGCTCGCGCACCACCCACTCCGCCTCGTCGCGCTCGTCGGCCGCGGCGAGCAGGGTGACGGCCTCGCCCCCGCGGCGGCGAGTCGTCAGCGTCTTGCCGATGCGCCCGCTGTTCTCGGCGATGACGCCGTTGGCGGCGTCGAGCACCACCTGGGTGGAACGGTAGTTCTCCTCCAGGCGCACCAGCCGCGCGCCGGGAAAGTCCTTGAGGAAGTCCTGCATGTTGCGCACGTCGGCGCCACGCCAGCCGTAAATCGACTGGTCGTCGTCGCCCACCACGCACACGTTGCCGTGGGCGCCGAGCAGACGGATCAGCTCGTACTGGGCGCGATTGGTGTCCTGGAACTCGTCCACCAGAATGAAGCTGAACTTGGCCTGATAGGCGCGGAGCCGATCGGGGTGCTCCCGGAACAGCCGCAGCGGATGGAGCAGCAGGTTGTCGAAATCCATCGCGTTCGCCGCCTTGAGCGCGTCGTCGAGGGCGCCGTACACGTCGGCCGCCACCTGGGCCAGCCGGTCGAACTGCGACACGCCGGCCGCCAGCTCCGAGGGCGGAACCATCCGATTCTTGGCCGACGAGATCAGCGCCTGCACCGCACGGGGCGGAAACAGCTTGGTCGAGTGGCCCCGCTGGTCCATGAGCCGCTTGATCAGGCTGAGCCGGTCGTCCTCGTCGTAGATCGTGAACTGTCGCCCGAACCCGATCAGCTCGGCCTCGCGCCTGAGCAGCCGCGCCGACAGCGAATGGAAGGTCCCGATCCAGAGACCCGACGGGTCGCGCGCGAGCAGCCGGCCGATGCGCTGCTTCATCTCGCCCGCGGCCTTGTTGGTGAACGTGACCGCGAAGATCCGGTCGGGCGGCACCCCGTGGCGGTCGATCAGGTGCGCGATGCGGGTGGTGAGCACGCGGGTCTTGCCCGAGCCCGCGCCGGCCAGCACCAGGATGGGGCCGTGGACGTGGTCCACCGCCTCCTGTTGCGCCGGGTTGAGCGCGCGCTCCAGCTCGGGCGCGGGGGTATCGATCACGCGGCGGACTCCGCCAGCGGAATGCGGATCACGAAACTGGCTCCCTTGTCGGTCGGTTCGAGCGTGAGGGTCCCGCGATGGGCGTCTTCCACCACGCGGCGGGCGAGTGCCAGGCCGATGCCCCAGCCGCCCTGCTTGGTGGAGATACCGGGCTCGAACAGCGTGCGCCGAATCTCGCGGGGAACGCCCGGTCCGTCGTCGATCACGCGAATCTCGCCCATGCCCTGCTCCGCTCCAACCCGCAGGATAATCGTTCCCGCGCGCCCCTGCAGCGCGTCGATCGCGTTCTTGACCATCGCCTCGAGGGTCCACTCGAGCAGCACGGCGTCGCCCACGATCACCGGCCCCATGCCGGGCGCTTCGAGCCGGAGGTCGATCGGGTTGGCGCGCTTGGGAAGCCGGGGCCGGAAGTAGCCGGCCACCCGGTCGGCCAGGGCGCCGAGGCCTACCGGCTCGCGCTTGGCCGGATTGCCGATGCGCTCGAATCGCTGCGCCACGCGATCGAGGCGCTCGGCGTCGGCCGCGAGGTGCTCGGCCAGGTCCGGCGGTGGCGAGGGCCGTGAGCGCACCCGCTCGATCCAGCCCTGCAGGCTGGTGAGCGGGGTGCCCATCTGGTGGGCCGCCTCCCGAGCCATGGCGACCCACAGCCGATCGCGCTGCGCCGAGATGGCGCTCCGGTAGGCGAACACCGCCACCGCCACCATCACCGCGATGGTGAGCGCCTGAAGGATGGCGAGCGCCGTGAGATTCCGCTGCGCCGGGAGCGGGCCATAGTGCACCGTGCCGATGGACGGGTCGACGATCGGCGGGTTCCACCGGTCGAGCCGCGCGGCGTAGGCCCGCACCCGCGGGTCGTCGAGCGGCGCCTGGAACGGCAGGTTGGCGGCGGCGGTGACGCGCCCAGTGGTGTCGGTGACCACCAGAGGCAGTCCCAGCGCCCGCACCTGTGCTCCCAGCCGAAGCAGCGCCTCGGCCTCGGCGCCGGGTCGCGGATTGTTGAGCCCGCCGAACACGCCGGAGTAGAGCCGGCTGGTGGCCGTGGCGTCGGCCCGGAAGTGGCGGAGGACCAGGAGCCCCGAGCCCAGACTCAACCCGGCCAGCAGCGCCACCAGCGCCACCGCGAGGCTGGGCGCGAGGCGCTGGAACCGGTCCCTACGCACGGGGGGTCAGACGGTCGACGCCGAGGTACGGCACCAGTGCCGCCGGCACCCGCACCGACCCGTCGGCCGCTTGGTTGTTCTCCAGGAGGGCGATGATGGTGCGGGGAAACGCGACGCCCGAGGCGTTCAGCGTATGCACGAATTCTGGCTTGGCCTTGGGCTCCGGCCGGTACCGGATGTTGGCGCGGCGGGCCTGAAAATCGGTGAACGTGCTCGAGCTCGATGCCTCGAGCCAGGTCCCGACGCCGGCGGCCCAGACTTCGAGATCGAAGGTGCGCGCACTGGCGAAGCCGGTGTCACCGGCTGCCAGCTCCACCACCCGGTAAGGGATCTCGAGCCGCTGCAGCACGGTCTCGGCGTGCCGGGTCATCCGCTCGTGCTCGGCGTCGGAGTCCTCGGGCCGGGAGAACCGCACCAGCTCCACCTTGTCGAACTGGTGCACCCGGATGAGGCCGCGGGTGTCCTTGCCGTGCGCGCCGGCTTCGCGCCGGAAGCACGGGGTCCAGGCGCAATAGCCACGCGGCAGATCGCTTGCCTCGAGGATCTCGTCGCGATGGACGTTGGTGACCGGGACCTCGGCGGTCGGGATCAGGAACAGGTCGTCCGAGGGAATGCCGTAGAGGTCCTCCTCGAACTTCGGCAGCTGCCCGGTGCCGGTCAGCGTCGCGCGGCTGGCCAGGTAGGGCGGCGCGATCTCCTCATAGCCGTGCTCGCGGGTGTGAAGATCCAGCATGAACGCGGCGAGCGCCCGGGTGAGTCGAGCGCCATCGGCCCGGAGGAGCGGGAAGCCACTGCCGGCGATCTTGGCGCCTGCGGGCAGGTCGAGAATGCCCAGCGCGGCGCCAAGCTCCCAGTGCGGACGCGGCGTGAAGTCGAACCGGGGCGCCTCGCCCCAGGTGCGGACCACCCGGTTGGCGGCGGCATCGCCATCGGGTGTGCCCGCGGCCGGAAAGTTGGGCAGCGCCAGGGCCCGCTGCTCGAGCGTCGCTTCGATGTCGCGGAGCCGCGCGTCGAGCGCCTTCACCTCCTCGCCCGAGGCCTTGAGTCGCGCCATCAGCTCATCGGCCGGCTCCTTGGCGCGCTTTCGCCGGGCCACCTCCTCGGTCGCGGCGTTCCGCTCGGCCTTGAGCGACTCCGACTGCACCAGCAGCTCGCGCCGCTGGCGGTCCAGCTCGAGGATGGCATCGAGCAACGGCCCGACCGAGGGGTCGAGCCGGCGGAGCAGCGAGGCACGGCTTCCGTCGGGATCCTGACGCAGTCGCTTGAGGTCGATCACGACCCGCTCAGTTTTTGGGGAGACCGGGGGTGAGATCGCGGAAGCCGCAGTTCAAATCGGTCAGCACCTTGAACGTCACGGTGCTGTCCTGGAAGCTGAGGATCTCGAGCTTGCCATAGAGAGGAACGCCGAGCGAGACGCACACCACCCGGGAGCGCACCACGTAGCGGTCGCCCACCTGAATCGGCACGGCGGAATCGGCGGTGTAGCCGTTGCTGGGCGCGCTGGTGATCTGGTCGAAGGTCTGGTCGCGGTGGATGAGGCCGGGATTGGCCGCGGTGGTGCTGAGCCCGAGGGCGGCGCGGGGGAGGAACACCCGCTGGTAGGTGCCGTCGGCCAGCTTGCGCACGTTGTAGGCGAACTCGAAGTCGACCGACTGGTCGGTGCGAACGGCGCCAAGGCTGATGTTGTAGCCGCTGGCGACCGAGATGGGGGTGCCCTCGAGCGCGCCCAGCGTCACCGTGTCGGTCGCGTTATTGACCGTGGGCGTGCCGAGCAGATCGTTGCTGCAGGCGATGGCGGCCGCCAGGACGAGCACGGCGGCGAGACGCAGGAATCGATGCATGGAGGGGGAAGGTTAAGGCCCGCGTGGAGAGGGGTCAACTACCACTCATTTCTTGACTTCGACCGGGACGTTCCCTACGTTGCGCAGCGTTTCCCGCTGCCCCGGAGTAGAGCCCCGTGATGCCATTGGGAGAGGTCGTCCAGAGCCTCGCCGCGCGCGATGGCGTCGAGGCCGTATTGCTGTTGAGCGCCGACGGCCTGCCGATCGAGCACGCGGCGCGGACCGGCTTCGACTCGGAGACGGTCGCCGCGCTGGCCGCGACGCTGGCGCAGCACGCAGCCCGGTTGGGCCAGGGCGCCGGCCGGGGCGAGCTCGTCACCGGCGTGCTCGAGTTCGGAGCCGGACTCCTCATCCTGGCGCGCGCCGGCGCGGAAGACTGGCTGGCCGTCCTGGCCAACCCGAATGCCGACGTCGGTCCCCTGCTCTACGACCTGCGCCAGCACCGCTCGGCGCTGGCACCGCTGCTCTGATGCGGTGGGCCGTGCTGCTCGCCGGAGGCTCGGGCACCCGGTTCTGGCCGCTCAGTACCCCTCAGACTCCGAAGCAACTGCTCCCGCTCTCCGGCGCCGGCTCGACGGCGGAAGAGGCGGTCGAGCGCCTCACCGGCCTGATCCCGCGCGAGCGCGTCCTGGTCGTGGCGGGCGAGGCGCTCGCGACGAGGCTCCGGAGCCTGCTCAAGCTCCCCGCGGAGAACTTCCTGGTCGAGCCACGCGCGGCCTCCACCGCCCCGGCGCTCATCTGGGCCACCTGGGAAGCGCAGCGGCGCGACGCCGACGCCGAGGTCCTGTCGCTCCACGCCGACTGGGCCGTGGGCGACGCGGCGGCATTTCGCCGCACGGCTGACGCGGCCCTTGTTACCGCCCGCACCCACGACCGGCTGGTCACGGTCGGCGTCGTGCCTTCTCGGCCGGAAACCGGATACGGCTATATCGTGCCGGGCGCGCCGCTCGACGATACATCCAGGACCGTGGCGCGATTCTCCGAGAAGCCCGACGCGGCCACCGCGCTGGATCTGATGGCGGCCGGCGCGCTCTGGAACAGCGGACTCTTCGCGTGGACCGCCAAGCGGCTGCTCGCGGAGACCGTTCGCCACACGCCCGAAGTCGCGGCGGCGGTGCCCCGGCTCGAGGCGGGCGACGTCGCGGGATTCTTCCGGGGCGTGACCCCGATCTCGATCGACGTGGGCCTGCTGGAGCGGAGCGGCGCCGTGGCGGTGGTGAGCGGCTCGTTCGCATGGGACGACGTGGGCACCTGGCAGGCCCTCGCGCGGGTGCGTCCCAAGGATCCCAGCGGCAACGTGCAGGTGGGACCGGGCGTCATGCACGAGTCGCACGACTGCATCGTGTGGTCGGACCGTGATCCGATCGTGCTGTCCGGGGTCAAGGATCTGGTCGTGGTGCAGGCCAACGGCCGGATCCTCGTGATGCCCACCGATCGCGCCGCGGAAATGAAGCAGCTGCTCGATGCCCTGCCGGCCGAGGTGCGCGACATCCCGACATGAACAGCCTCTACCTGCTGGAGCCCGACAACCCCGGCGCGGAGTGGGCGCCCTTCGCGGGCGTGCGGCCCATCGCCGAGCTCAGGGCCGGCGCGTGGCGCATTCGCGAGCGGTGGGAGGCGGCTTGTCAGGCGGACGCGACGGCGATCCTGGGCCGCCACGTGGAGCAGTTCCACGAGGGTGACGAGCCGCCGGTCCAGTTGCCGGGCGCGGTCGAGGGCCCCGCGGTCATAGCCGCGGCGTGGTTTGCTCCGACCGGCGACCGCATCCCCGATCTCGACGCACCCGGTAAGGTACGGCGGCTCGAACATGGCGGGCGGACCGTCGGCTGGATCGTTCCGCGAGGCGAGCGGTGGGAAGGACCGCACGAGCGTGGCGACGCCCGCGAGCTGGAGGGGCTGCAGCTCCGCGGTGCGTTCGACCTGGTCACCGCTCTGGAGCGGTTCCTGGGGGAGGACTGCGCCGATCTCAAGGCGGCGCCGGCCACCGGCGTCCCCGAGGGCAGCATCGTACTGGGCGATGCCGCCGAGGTCGTGGTGATGGGCGCCGCGGTCGAGCCCGGCGTGGTGTTCGACGTGCGCCACGGCGCCGTCGTGCTCGAGCCGGGTGTGGAGGTGCGCCACGGCACCCGGCTCGAGGGGCCGGTGTTCGTGGGTGCCCGGTCGAAGGTGCTGGGCGGATTCATCCGCGCGTCGGCGTTCGGACCCGAGTGCCGGGTCCACGGCGAGATCGCGGCCTCGGTCTTCCTCGGCTACGCCAACAAGAGCCACGACGGGTTCGTGGGCCACAGCGTCGTGGGCCACTGGGTCAACCTGGGCGCGTTGACCACCACCTCGAATCTCAAGAACACCTATGGGCCGGTGCGGCTGGAAGTGGGCGGGCGGCGAATCGAAACCGAGCGGCAGAACCTGGGGACCCTGTTCGGGGACCACGCCAAGACCGCGATCGGTACCATGCTCGCCACCGGCACGGTCGTGGGGGCCGGCGCCAATGTCTTCGGCGCGCCGACACCGCCCAAGTATGTCCCGCCGTTCTCCTGGGGCGGTGAGGGAACGGCACGGGTCACCGCCGACGGCTTCCTCACCGTCGCCGAGCGGGTCATGATTCGACGCCATGTGAGCCTGACGCCGGAGCGTCGGCGCTCGCTCGAGCGGACTTTCCTGCGGGGAACGGGTGGATGATGCGGCTGTTCGTGCTGGGATCGGGGTCGAGGGGCAACTGTTTCGCGGTGGAGGCGGACGGGGTGGCGTTGCTGCTCGATGCCGGGTTCAGCGCCCGCGAGATCGAGCGTCGCGCGGAC
>DATEJD010000048.1:0-2632 GCA_035278325.1 Gemmatimonadales bacterium
CCACCAGGTCAACCGACGTGGCGAAGACCTCCTCGCTCTGCGCCCGCAACGCCTCGCTGATCACCCGCTCGCCCGAGGCCCGCTGGCCCTCACGCTCCGACGCCGCGCGCAAGGCGCGGCTCCGCTCGATCAGCGGCAGCACCGCCTCACACAGCGTCTCGGGCGTAAACGGCTTGTGGATGAACGGCACGCTGAGCCGTCGCGTCGCACTGAGCTGGGCCACGTAGCCGGACATGCACAACACCGGCAGGGTGGGTTGGTACCGGGCCAGTACCTCCACCACGTCGAACCCGTCGATGCCGGTCATGGCGAGGTCGGTGACCACCACGTCGATCGAGCTCGCCCGCCGCTGGAGCAGGCGCAGCGCGGTCTCGCCATCCTCGACCTCCACTACCCCGCAGATGTCCGGCTCCAGGATGCGCCGGACCAGGTGGCGCACCATCGGCTCGTCATCCACCACCAGCGCCGTTGCCGGGGTCATCCGACGCGCACGCCCAGCAGCCGGTCGAACTCGGCGCGGACCTCCCGATAGCACTCGCATGACGCCATCTCGAGGCGCTCGCGCCGCAGGATGGTGACCACCCCGCGCCGGTATCGGATCATGCCGTGCTGCTGGAGATTCCCGGCCGCCTCCGTCACCGTCGCGCGGCGGACGCCGAGCATGTGGGCGATGGTCTCGTGGGTGATCGGCAGGTCGTCCCGGCCCAACCGGTCGCGGCAGATGAGCAGCCAGCGCGCGAGCCGGCGCTCGGCGGAGTGGAGCCGATTGCACGCCGTGCTCTGCGCGACCTGGGTAAGGAAGGCCTGGGTATAGAGCAGGAGCATCCGGCGGAGCTCAGGCAGGCGCGTCACCTCGCGCTGCAGCGCCTCGGCGTCCATCCGGTCGGCGTCGCCGCCGATCTGGGCGATCAGCCGTCCGATCGAGCGATCGGTTCCGAGCAGCACCGGCAGACCGGCCAGACCCTCGCATCCCACGCTGCCCACCTCGACGCTGCCGCCGGTCGCGTCGGTGGTCGACATCGACAGGACCGCGTCGTGCGGGAAGTAGACGTGCAGGATCGGCTGGCCCGGCTCGGCGAGCGACTGCTTCGACGCCAGTCGAACCGTCGTGAGCAACGGGCGCAGGGCCTGGAACTCGCCCGCCGGAAGGCGGCCAAGCAGGTGGTTCGGGCTCTGAACCGATGGAGAGTCTGCGGCGGCGAGCGTCATATCCGTTCTGGGCGTGACGATCGGGCTGCTATGCTAACCGATCGGCTGTGACTGAAAAGTTCGACGCCGGCAATCTGCGCGGTTCACGAGTCACCCTGAGCGAAGCGAAGGGGCCATGCGTCAGGTCATGGCTCCTTCGCTGCGCTCAGGATGACTCCTCGCTCAGGATGACTCCTCGCTCAGAATGGCTCCCAGGCGGCCATCACTACGATACCGCGCCGAGCGCCCCTCGGCCACCCGCTGCCGCACCCAGGCCTGGAACAGCCGCTCGCAGTAGGTGTCGTTGGTGGAGCTCGCGGTCTTCACCCGGCGGCCATCGGTGAGCACCGCGAAGGCGCAGAACTTGGCCACCGTCGGCTTGCCGTTGGGTCCGGTGCAGTCGGGGACCGCCTCCCGGTTGACGTCGATCCACACGGTGAGATCCGGATGCCGCCGCTGCCACGCCGAGCACTTCCCACCCACGTCGGGATCGACCTGCTGCCCCTCGGGCTGAATCACGATGTGAGCGACTTCGGGCTGGACCGCCTGGGCGGCTTTCCGCCGCGGGACGGTGGCGCGAGCGGAGTCCGGCGGGGGCGCCACCGGCGCGGTCGGCAGCTCGGCGGTAGGCCTGACATACTGCCAGGGGGTGCAGGTCTCCCGCGAGAGCCGGGCCGCCTGGACCGTGGCGACGCAGGAATAGCCGGACGCCGTCGCCCCAGCGGCCGGTGCCGGGAGCCGCAGAGTGTCGCTCCGCTGCTCGCTCGAGCTCACGCTGGTCTGCGACTGTCGCCCATCGCCCAGGCCCACCTCGACCCGGATGGAATCCACCCGTCGCACCGCTGACGAGTTGGCATCGATGTCCCAGCTCACGATCACCTGAAGGGAGTCCTCGGCGGTGGCGAGGTCGGAGCGAACGTTCATCGCGACCGGCAGGGCCTCGCCACGGAGCGCGGCGTGCCGTCGACGATAGATCATCCACAGCCCGGCCACCCCGACACCGAGCAAGGCCAGCAGCAGCACGACCACCGGCCAGCGCCTGGGCTTGGGCTGGTCGATGATCTGCTCGCTCGGCGGCTCCCAGCGCGGCACGCCCT
Source organism: Gemmatimonadales bacterium (assembly GCA_035278325.1). Taxonomy (GTDB): domain Bacteria; phylum Gemmatimonadota; class Gemmatimonadetes; order Gemmatimonadales; family GWC2-71-9; genus CAVVWJ01. Next base: position 2,286 of record DATEJD010000048.1, read on the forward strand.
ACCGCTCCAGCCCGAGCACATCGGGCCCCTGCTCGAACACCACGTCGACCGGAATCCGCTTGGAGCCGAGCCGGGCGAGATCGGCCGTCACCTGGGACGCCACCACGCCGCGCTCCACCATGAACTGCTTGACGGCGTCGTAGTTCCCGTCGCCCTGGAGCCGGAGGATGAGGCCGCCAAGGCTGTCGACCGCCACCCGCATCTTGGGGAAATCCACCCGGTAGCGCCCGGTGGCGCTGTCCCGCGCGAACGCGCCGCGCTGGGCGAAGTACGAGAGCTGGGCCGCGTTGGCTCGCCCGTGCGCGTCACCGGCGCCGAAGCGGATCGAGCGGAAGATGCTCGCGAGG
>DATEJD010000049.1:0-3143 GCA_035278325.1 Gemmatimonadales bacterium
CTTCGCGGCCTTCGCCTCCGCGACGGTGTCCGTGGTCGCGCTGTCCTCCAGGTACAGCTCGATCGGCCGGCCCAGCAGCCCGCCCTTGGCGTTGATGTCGTCGATCACCATGCGGGCCATGTTGGCGTTGACCAGGCCCAGGAACGAGAGCGGTCCCGTCACGTCGGTGATGACGCCTGCCTTGATGGGGAGATCGGTCATGGCGGGCCTCCGAGACGGTTGGTGGGATCCAAGGGTGTGCGTTGGCGGTCGGTTGCGCCAGAGGCTTTCCATGAGGGGGTCAAGCTGGCCCACCGATCGGGGACATCGTCGGGAAGCTCTCGCTGAGCGGGGCGGGCTGCTGCTGATCGTTCGCGGGCGACATCCTCGGCGTGGCGCTGCCGGTGCCGGAATCCGCCGAGGTGCGGTTCGCGACGGCCACGGCGGACGGGCGGTTCACTTTGCCGTGACGCCGCTCGCTGCCGAAGGATGCCCGCCATCCGCGATCTTCAGGCGCACGGGAGCGGAACCTCGATCCCTGCTGGCACCCCGGCCGGCACCGCGCGGAGAGCGATTTGACGCCACCGCACCTCAGCCGCACCTTCCACCATGCCCGCAGCTCCGGATCTCGAGACCGCCCTCCGCGAGCGCTACGCGCTCGAGCACGAGCTCGGCCGGGGCGGCATGGCCACGGTCTATCTCGCGCGTGACCTCAAGCACGAACGCCTGGTCGCGCTCAAAGTCCTCCGGCCCGAGCTCGCGGCCTCGCTCGGCGCCGAGCGGTTCCTCCGCGAGATCCGCATCGCCGCCCGGCTGCAGCACCCTCACATCCTGCCGATCTTCGACTCGGGCGAGGCCCCCGGCTCGGCCGATGGGCCGAGGCTATGGTACACGATGCCCTACGTGGAGGGGCCGAGCCTCCGCGACCGGCTCCAGGAGCAGGGCCCGCTGCCGGTGGACGAGGCCGTGCGCATTACCCGCGAGGTGGCGCTGGCGCTGGACCACGCGCATCGCCGGGGCGTGGTCCACCGCGACATCAAGCCGGAGAACATCCTCCTCTCCGACAGCCAGGCGCTGGTGACCGACTTCGGGATCGCGCGCGGGGGTGACGCCGCGGGCGGCGGCACGGCGCTGACCCAGACCGGGATGGCGCTCGGCACCCCGCTCTACATGAGTCCCGAGCAGGCCTCGGGCGACGCGGCCGGTCCCCGGAGCGATCTCTACAGCCTGGGCTGCACCCTGTTCGAGCTGCTCACCGGCGTTCCCCCCTTTACTGGCGACACGCCGCAGGCGGTCGCCGTTAAGCGGTTCACGCAACCGGCGCCGTCGGTGCGCGCCGCACGGCCCGAGGTACCGCTCGAGCTGGCGCGGATTGTCGCGCGGGCGCTCGAGCGCGATCCGGCCGATCGGTTCGCGAGCCTGGCGGAGTTCGCGGCGGCGCTCGAGGCTCGCGCCGAACGCCCCGCGGCCTCTCCGGAGCGGCGCTCCATCGCCGTGCTCCCGTTCGTCACCCTGAGCGCGGATCCCGAGACCGAGTACTTCGGCGACGCGATGGCCGAGGAGATCCTGAACGCGCTGGCGAAGGTGACCGCGCTGCGGGTGGCCTCGCGGACCTCGTCGTTCGCGTTCAAGGGGCGGAACGAGGACATCGCGGAGATCGCGCGCAAGCTCCGGACGTCAACGGTGCTCGAAGGCAGCGTCCGGCGGGCGGGCAACCGGATCCGGGTCACGGCGAAGCTGATCGACGCCGAGGAGGGGTTCCACCTCTGGTCCGACCGGTACGACCGCGAGCTGGACGACGTGTTCGCGATCCAGGACGAGATCGCGAGCCGGATCGTGGAGGCGCTGCAGGTCGTGCTCACCGAGCAGGAGCGCCGGGCGATGCCGGTGGACCGGGCCGACGTGCGGGCGTACGAGTACTACCTCCGCGGGCGCCAGCTCGCGCACCAGGTGCGCCGCGACGGGTACGAGGGGGCGCTTCGGATGTACCAGCGCGCCGTCGAGATCGATCCGGGGTACGCGCGCGCCTATGCCGGGATGGCCGACTGCTACGCCTGGATCCACATGTATTACGAGTCGAGCGAGGCGATGGCACGCCGCGCCGACGAGGCGAGCCGCCGCGCGCTCGAGCTGGACCCGGCCTCCGCCGAGGCGCACGCGTCACGCGGGTTTGCGCTGTCGCTGGAGAAGCGATACGCCGAGGCGCGCGCCGAGTTCGCGCAGGCCCTGGCGCTTGCGCCCACGCTGTTCGAGGCCCACTACCTGTTCGGCCGGGTGTGCTGGGCGGAGGGACGGGCGGAGGAGGCGGCCCGGCACTTCCAGGACGCATCCGAGGCGCGGCCGGACGACTTCCAGTCGCTGGCGATGCTGGCGGCGGTGTACGACGGTTTCGAGCGGCACGAGGATGCGGTGGCGCTCTACCGGACCACGGTCGACCGCATCCGCCGGCACCTCGAGCTCTATCCGGAGGACGCGCGGGCGCTCTACCACGGCGCGATCGCGCTGCGCCGGGTCGGCGAGGACGAAGAGGCACGGGCCTGGGCCGAGCGCGCGCTCGCGGTAGTGGGCGACGACTCGTCGGCGCTCTACAACCTCGGCTGCTTCCACGCGATCGGCGGCGACATCGACCGGGCGTTCGCCTGCCTGTCCCGGGCGGTCGACTGCGGCTTCGCGCACCGGGAATGGATGGAGCACGACGGCGATCTGGACCATCGCATGCGCGACGATCCGCGGTGGGAGCGGCTGCTGGGGCGGTTCCAGGAGCGCGCGAACTGATGCGCGCCGTCGCGCACCGCGGCTACAGGCGGCCTGTCAGCAACAGAACGAGGAGGATGAGCACGATCAGCCCCAACCCCCCGCTCGGGTAATAGCCCCATCCACTGCTGTAGCCCCAGGTCGGGAGTGCGCCGATCAGCAGCAGGACCAGGATAATGATCAGGATCGTGTACACGGTGCCCTCCTTCCACTATGCAGCATAGCACGCGGACGAGAGACGGACCAGCGCCGGCGGCCGAGTTTATCCCCGTGGGAATATTCGCGGCGCAGTCGGACTCTCATGCTCGGACGTTACAGTGATCCTTCTCCGAGGACCGAGCCATGAGACTCGCCATACCTGCCATGTTCCTCGGCGGCGCCGCCGCCACCCTCGCCGCCGCCCTGCCGGC
>DATEJD010000050.1:0-3002 GCA_035278325.1 Gemmatimonadales bacterium
CCCAGTCGGTGCAGCAGGACCTGGCGGCCGTCGGCGTGCAGGTGGAGATCGTGGAGCGCGATGCCCCGAGCGTCCGCGCCACGGTACGGAAAGGCGCAGCCGATCTCTACCTGGGCGACTGGTACGCCGACTATCCCGACCCCGAGAACTTCTCCTATCCCTTGTTCCACTCGAGCAACCGCGGCCCCGGCGGCAACTACGCATTCCTCGACGACTCGACGCTGGACCGGATGATCGAGCGGGCACGGAGCACGCCGGATTCGGTCGAGAAGGCCCGGCTCTCGCGCGAGGTCGACGCCCGCGTGTTCGAGCTGGCGCCCTGGATCTTTCTCTGGTTTCCCATCGACATGTGGGCGGAGCAGCCCGATGTGAAGGGCTGGCGCATTCCCGCGGTCTTCACCGGACAGCGCTGGACGCAGGTGGTGCGCACCAGGTGACTCGCTTCCTGCTGAGCCGCCTCGCGCTGCTGGTGCCGACCCTGCTCGGCGTGCTGGCGGTCACCTTCCTGCTGCTGTACGTCGCGCCGGGCGATCCGGTCGAGGCCATGGTCGGGGAGCGGGCCGACTCGGCGACCATCGCGAGGCTCCGCGCCGAGCTGCACCTCGACGATCCGCTCCCGATCCAGTTCGTCCGCTACGTCGGCGGGGTGGCGCGCGGCGACCTGGGCACCAGCTACATCACCCGCCGTCCGATCCTGAGCGACCTGCTCCACCGCTTTCCGGCCACCCTGCAATTGGCCGGCGCGGCCATGCTCTTCGCGGCCGTCGTCGGCATCTCCGCCGGAGTGTACAGCGCGTGGCGGCCCGGAAGCTGGCCGGACCGTCTCAGCACCGTGGGCGCCTACCTGGGCGTGTCGTTTCCGGTCTACTGGGTCGGCCTGCTGCTCATCATGATCTTCGCGGTGACGCTGCGCTGGCTGCCGCCCTCGGGCGCGCGCGGGCCGATCTACCTCGTCCTGCCCGCGCTCACGCTGGGGATGCGCTCGGTGGCGTTCCTGTCGCGGATGACCCGCGCGGCGATGCTCGAAGTGCTCCAGAGCGACTTCGTGCGCACCGCGCGGGCCAAGGGCCTCGGCGAAGGGCGAGTGGTGCTCCGCCACGCCTTTCGAAACGCGCTGCTGCCGGTGGTGACGGTGCTGGGCCTCGACTTCGGCAGCTATCTCACCGGATCGATCCTGACCGAGACCATCTTCTCGTGGCCGGGCGTGGGTCGCTACGTGCTCACCGCGATCGACAAGCGGGACCTCCCCGCGATACAGGGGAGCATTCTGTTCCTGAGCGTGGTCTTCGTGCTGGTCAACCTGATGACGGACATGGTCTATGCGAGGGTGGATCCCAGAGTGCAGTTCGACTGAGGACGGAAAGACGGTAAGACGGAAGGACGGAAAGACGGTAAGACGGAAAGACGGAAGGACCAGCAGATCGCCGAGCAGCAGCCCAGCGTCGGCGGCGTGGAACGAGCGTCTTCGGCGCACCCTGGTGCGCCAGGCGACCCTCGTCCTTGCGCTGGCTGGTCCTTCCGTCTTTCCGTCCTTCCGTCCTTCCGTCCTCGTCCGTCCTTCCGCCCTCGTCGGTCCTTCCGTCCTGAGCGCCCAATCGCTCGCCCGCCGCCTCGATGCGCGTCTCGACGCTCCCCCGATGGATCGCAACCTCTGGGGCGTCGCGGTGGTGGACGACAAGGGCGGGCTCCGCTACGGCCGCAATCAGCGCCAGCTGTTCATCCCGGCGAGCAATACCAAGATCGTGGTGGCCGCGGTGGCGTCCGCGCTGCTCCCGCCGGACTGGACGGTGAAGACCAGTCTCTACGCCGATGGCCCGGTCACGAACGGTGTGCTCCAGGGCGATCTGGTGCTTTACGGCCGGGGTGACCCCACCTTCGGCAGGCGCTGCTTCGCCACCGATACCGTGCGCGAGGGCGCGTGCGAGACCGACTCCTACACCCGGCTCCGCGACCTGGCCGACGGCCTTCGCGCACGCGGCATCCGAGAGGTCCACGGCGACCTGGTGGGCGACGGTAGCTACTTCGAGCCCACCCTGGTCCATCCCGGCTGGGAGACCTTCGACCTCAACTGGTGGTACGCCGCCCCCGTGTCGGCGCTGGGCTTCAACGACAACAGCGTCGACTTCACCTGGGGCCCGGGCACCGCCGCCGGCACGCCCGCGGTGATCACCATGTCGCCCGATGTGGGCGACGTCACCTTCGAGAACCGGACCGTCACCATCCCCGCCGGCGGCGAGTCCGACATCGGCGACCGGTTCTATCGCGAGCCCGGCACGCTCCACGTGTGGGCCGAAGGGACGGTGGCGCTGGACAAGCCGACCCAGACCGAATCGTTCGCCATGCCCGACCCCAACCTGTTCACCGCCCGCGCCCTGCGGCAGGTGCTGGCCGAGGCGGGCATCGCGATCACCGGCACGACCCGTTCTACCACCGACTCGATGCGCTACCGCCAGGCGCGCACCACGCCGCCGCTGGCGGAGATCACCTCGCGCCCGTTCCGCGAGTGGGTGTTCCCCATCCTCAATCGCAGCCAGAACTGGTTCGCGGAGATGGTGCTCAAGCAGCTGGGCCGTCAGTTCGGCCGGGCTGGCTCGTGGGATGAGGGGCTCGCGGTCGAGCGGCGGTTCCTCATCGACTCCGTACGCGTGGATTCGACCGAGTTCCGGCTGCAGGACGGGTCCGGCCTCTCGAGCGGGAATTTGGTGAGCCCGCTCGCCTTCACCAGGATCCTCCGCTTCATCCGCTCCCATCCCCGCGCCCAGACCTTCATGGCCGGGCTCCCGCAGTCGGGCAACGTGGGCTCGCTCCGCACCCGCTTCGTCGGCACCCCACTCGAGGGGAGAGTGCGCGCCAAGGACGGCAGCATCGGCGGCGTCAACTCCCTCTCCGGCTTCATCGACCGGCCCGATGGCAAGGTGTGGACCTGCTCGGTTCAGGCGAATCATCACACCCAGCCGGGGCGGGTCGCGATCCAGCGGATAGATAGTGTCGTGGTGGAGATG
>DATEJD010000051.1:0-2250 GCA_035278325.1 Gemmatimonadales bacterium
CGGGAGTCACCCTGAGCGAAGCGAAGGGGGCATGCGTTTGGGCATGCCCCCTTCGCTTCGCTCAGGGTGACTCCGTCGGGGTAACTCCCTCCGTATAACTCCGTTCCCGCTCACCGCTCCGCTCACCCCACATTTTCTCTCACCTCGACACCCGCTCCGATATCCGATCCGCACTGCGGGCAGCACGGCTCCGTCCCCGCGATGAGCCAGGAGCCATTGTAGTCCAGCCGTCCGACCCACCAGAGATCGCGGGTGCGGGGGTGCCGGCGGACCCTGAGCGTGGGGGTCGGACACGCCAGGTTGGGACAACGCCGGAGCTGCCATTCCCCGGTATTGGACACCCGCATGATTGCCTCCGCGATGGGGTCGTTGTCTGGACGGTCAGAATATGAGGCGGGCTCGGCGGGGGAACATCCGGCAGGAAGCCGGAATTGGATCGGACCATCGTCGGGGAGGCGCACCCGACCGGAGTCAGGGGTGGGTGAGCAGGGCCTCGAAGTCGGGGTCGCCGCGGAGCGGGTCGAGGGTGCGGTCGATCGAGAACCAGCCGCGCGACTGCTGGGCCGGCACCGCGAGGATGTTCCTGAGCCGGGCGATGGCCGAGACGTGGTCGCCGCTCAGGGCGTCGACCCGGCTCCTCACGTAGGTCACGTACGGACTCTGGATCCCCGAGCCGAGCGGCTGGAGCCGGCCGGCCTCGTCGGCGGCTTCGCGGGCCTCCCGCATCCGGCCGCCGAGTGCCAGCGCGAGAGCGCGGGTGGCCACGATCTGGCCCCGATCCCGCCGACTGCCCCAGCGGGGCAGCATCACGTCGTAGGCCGTAGCCGCGCTGTCGGCATAGGCGACCGATCGGGCCGTGTCGCCCAGGAGCCGGTGCGCCTCCGACACCGCGAGCGCCCAGTCGGCCCGGCCGCCGTCGAGGTCGTCGGGGGTGAGCGTGGTGACGATCCGGAGCTGGTCGTCCTCGAGCGCCCAGATGAGATCCTCGCGCAGGGCCACGTAGGCGGCCGCCGCGCGCGGGCTCGCCGCGCGCTCCATCTCCCGCAGCACGCGGCGGACCCCGGGCAGGTCACCCTGCGCCGCCGCCAGCCGGGCTCGGCTGTAGGCCAGGCTCAGGCTCGCGGGCCGGAGCGACTGCGCGCGCTCGAGCTCCTCGCGCGCATCGTCGTAGCGGCGGAACCGGAGATAGGCGGCCCCAAGCCAGAAGGCGGCATCGGGCGAGCGGGGGTCGAGCCGTGCGGCGTGCTGCAGGTCCGCCACCGCCTCGGTCCAGCGGCTGAGCTCCATCTCCACGTTGCCGGCACCGATGAGGAGGTCGCTCCGATGCGGCGCGGAGCGAAGTGCCTGGCGGTAGTCGCGAAGCGCCGACGGGAAGTCACCCTCCACGCCCAGCTGGTACCGCGCGCTCGCGGCGAGCACGTCGGGGGATGCTGGCGCCAGGGCCACGGCGCGCCGGAGCGACACCCGGGCCGCCTCGGCGTCCGAGACCATGAGCCCGCCCTGCCGGAACACGTCCATCTGCGCCTGCGCCAGCTCGGCCCAGGCGGCGACGAAGCCGGTGTCCAGCCGCACCGCCTGGCTCAGCTCGGCGATGGCGGCGCGCAGGACCTCGGGCGTGGACTCCCCCGAGCGCAGCTCACGGCTCCGGAGGTAGCGGGCGTAGGCATCGAGGCTGGTGGTGGGCACCGCGCTCAGCTGCGCGCGGGCGCTGTCGGTGAGCGCCAGGTGCAGCGCCCCCGCCACCTGGCCGGCGATGTCCGCCTGCACCTGGAACACGTCGGTGAAGGCGGCGTCGAACGGGCGAGCCCAGCGGGTGACGCCGGTGCTGGCCTCGATCAGCTCGGGGCTCACCCGCACGCGGCTCCGCTTGGGTCCCTTCTCCCACCGCACCGTGCCGGTCAGCAGGTAGGGGACGCCCAGCTCCTCGGCGATCTCCGCGGGCGGCTTGCGGCTGCCGCGATACTGGGTGGAGCTCCCCCGCGCGATGACCTCGAGCCCCGGCAGGCCGGCGAGCTTGCTGCGGATCTCGTCGGCCATGCCGTCGGCGAAATAGGCGTCGGCGCTGTCGCCGAGGTTCTCGAACGTCAGCACCGCCAGGCGGATGCCGGGCTCGGCGGTGACCGCCGGCGGAATCGTCGCGGCCGTCCCCGTCGCAGCGGGCCGCGCCGCCGGCTGCCGCAGCGCGAGCGTGATGGCCGCGGCGGTCGAGACGGTGGCGAGCGCGATCCAGGCCCAGCGCGGCACCCGCCG
>DATEJD010000052.1:0-3940 GCA_035278325.1 Gemmatimonadales bacterium
GCCGCGCAGGAGGTGGCCCGCGCCGCGCTCGCCACGGTGCGGCGCGGCCGGCCGGGCGAGAGCGGACGCGGCGAGCGGCTCCTGGTGCTCGGCGAGACGGCCGATCAGGTCTACGGCAACCTGTTCGGCCTGACCGACGTGATGGAGTCGCTTCATGGGGAGGCGAACGGCGGTGGGGCGCAGCGCGCCCTGGCGGAGGTGACGCGCGACGTCGGCGAGACGCTCCGAACCATCGCGACGGCCATCGAGGAGGAGGATCGCTCGCCCGCGGTGACCGTGGGCTGGAGCGGCGACACCCTGCGCCGATCGCTCGAGGCCGCGGGCGAGGAGCTCGATGCCGACACGCTGGCGCACTACCGGCATGCGGCCCAGATCCTGGACCGGACGGCGCAGTATGCGGGCGTCGCCGCCGCCGTCGCGGCGGGCCTCAACGCCGGAAGCCAACCGCCGCCGCTCGAGCGTAAGGGCGAGATTGAGGACACCGAGCCGCCGCTGCCCTGGCTGGCGCCGCTACGCGCGGCGCTGTCGCCTGACTCGCTGGTGTCACGGTATGCGCTGCGGCTCGCCATCGTCACCGCCGCCGCCGTGGCGCTCACCAGCGCGCTCGGCCTCAAGCGCGGCTACTGGGTCACCATCACCGCGGTGATCATCCTCCAACCCTTCGTGGGCGCCACCAGCCTGCGGGCGCTGCAGCGGGTGCTCGGCACGGTGGTGGGCGGCGCGCTGGCGGCGCTGCTCGCCGCCTGGTTCCACTCGCCCACGGCGGTGCTCGTCATGGTGTTCGTCTTCTCGGCGGTCTCGGTGGCGCTGCTGCCGCTCAACTACGCGGTGTTCTCCGTCTTCCTCACGCCCACGTTCGTGCTGCTCGCCGAGGCCAGCGCGGGCGACTGGCACCTGGCCGGGCTCCGGATCGTGAACACGCTGCTGGGCGGCGGGCTGGCGGTGGCGGGCACCTGGCTCCTCTGGCCCAGCCCGGAGGCGGAGCGGCTGCCCGAGCACCTGGCCGAGGTGCTCGAGACCATGCGCGGCTATCTGGCGGAGGTCATCGCGCGGTTCGCCGACCGGAGCGACGCGGCCGGCGACGCGATCCGGGCCGCTCGACGCAGGGTGGGGCTCGCGATCCTCAACGCCGAGCAGTCGCTCGAGCGACTGTTGGGCGAGCAGCGAGGCCGCGCCGACGACGTGACCCCGGCCATGACGCTGGTGACCTACGCGCGGCGATTCACCGCCTCGGTGGCGGCACTGGCGCTGAGCCGGCACTCGGTCGCCGCCGTACCAGCCGAGGCGCTCGCGCCGTTCGCGTCGGGCATGGACCAGGCGCTGGCGGACCTCGCCGCGGCCATTACCGAGGGCCGCCGGCCGCAGCCGCTCGAGCCGGTGGGCGAGCCACCCGATCCGACCCTGCCGCCGCTGCTCCGCGGCCGCCTCACCCGCCTCCGCCGCCAGCTCAAGACGCTGCACGACGCGGTCGAGCGGCAAGTGGCCGCGTCCCGACTGGCAAACCAGAGGGGGAAGTTGTAATCTTCGCGCCCGAACAGAGTTGGACCCCAGGACAGGTGTCCGAGTGGCTGAAGGAGCCGGTCTCGAAAACCGGTATACCGGCAACGGTATCGTGGGTTCGAATCCCACCCTGTCCGTTGAGCTTCGAAACGCATCCCCCGTTGGATTCACCACGGAAGCACGAAAGACACGGAAGACTCCCAGACGGCTTCAGCCGCTTCTCATGCCGCGCCAAAGCCGGCCTCGTCCCAGAGATGTTGGAGTGCCTCCCACCCCAAAAAACAATTGGCGGCGACTTCTTCCGTCCCGAAATGAGAGGAGAGTGAGCCGGTCTGGGAGTCCTCCGTGTTTTCCGTGCTTCCGTGGTGACCAGCCACCGGAGCTCACCCGGCTAAGGAGCCACTCTAAAGGTTCCCCGTGACCTCCCCCCCAGTCGACCTCTCCGAGCGGCTCCGCGCCGCGCTGGCCGGCCGCTATGCGGTCGAGCGGGAGCTCGGCCGCGGCGGCATGGGCGTCGTCTACCTCGCGCGCGACCTCCGCCACGACCGGCCCGTCGCCCTCAAGATCCTGCTTCCCGGACTCGCCCTGCGCTCGGGACCCGAGCGGTTCCAGCGCGAGATCCTCCTCGCCGCGCGGCTCCAGCATCCGCACATCCTGACCGTCCTCGATTCCGGCATGGCGGGCGACGCCGGCGCCGAGCAGCTCTGGTACACCATGCCGTTCGTGGACGGAGAGTCGCTCTACGCGCGGCTCAACCGCGAGCGGCAGCTTCCACTGGAGGACGCCCTCCGGATCGCGACCGAGGCCGCCCGCGCGCTGGCGTACGCGCACCAGCAGGGCGTGGTCCACCGCGACATCAAGCCCGAGAACATCCTGCTCACCGGCGACGGCACCACGCTGGTCGGCGACTTCGGCATTGCCTGCGCGCTCGGCCCCGGCGACGAGCAGCGGCTCACGCGCACGGGCACGCAGGTCGGCTCGCCCTTCTATATGAGTCCCGAGCAGGCTAACGACGTCGAGGTGGACGGGCGGGCCGACGAGTACGCGCTGGCCGCGGTGCTGTTCGAGATGCTGACCGGCGAGCCGCCGTTCGCCGGGCGGACGATCGAAGCCGTCGTGGAGAAGCGGCTCAAGAACCCGACGCCGAGCGCCCGGGCCCTGCGCGACACCGTGCCGCCGCACGTCGACGCCGCGATCCGGAAGGCAATGGCGCGGGCGCCGGACGAGCGGTTCGCGACGGTCACCGAGTTCGCTCAGGCGCTCGTGGCACCGGGGCAGGGGACGACATGGATCTCGCCGGGATCAGAGGCGTTGCGCGCACCGTCATCCACGTCGCCTTCCGCCGCGCCCGCGGCAGCGATGCCGCCCGAGGCCTCCTCGCGGACCGTGCGTCGCGGCGGCTTCCGAACCGCTCTGACCGTCCTGGCCGTCTTAATCGTCGCGACCGTCGCCTTCCTCAATTGGCGTCGCGCGCAGGACCCGCCAACCCGTCCGGACTCTGGCGTGCGCGTCGTCGCGGTGCTGCCCTTCGACAACCTGGGCGACTCGGCCGACAGCTACTTCGCCGACGGCGTCGCCGACGAGATCCGCACCAAGCTGGCCCAGGTCGCCGGCCTCGAGGTGATCGCCCGCGCGAGCTCGGTCGAGTACCGGCGCTCGGCCCGGCGCCCCGCCGACGTGGCCCGGGAGCTCGGCGCCGACTATCTCCTCACCGGCACCGTTCGCTGGGAAAAGGCCGCCGGCGCGAGCCGGGTGCGGGTGACCCCCGAGCTGGTGGACGCGCGTCGCGGCGCCGTCGCCCGCACCCGCTGGGCCCAGCAGTTCGACGCCAGCCTCACCGACGTGTTCCAGGTTCAGGCCGACATTGCCGGGAAAGTGGCCGACGCGCTCGGCGTGGCCCTCGCGGACAGTGCCCGGCGCGCCATCGCCGCCCCGCCCACCGCGAGCCTCGAAGCGTGGGACGCCTTCCTCCAGGGCGAGGCCGCGTCGCTCCAGATGAAGGGCGACCAGGCGAGTCTCCGCCGCGCGATCCGCTTCTACGAGCGCGCGATCGCCCTCGATTCCGGCTTCGTGCAGGCGTGGAGCGAGCTCTCGCGGGCCCGGACCTCGCTCTACTCGAACGGCGTGCCGGATCCCGCGCTCGGCGCCCAGGCGCTCGCGGCCGCGGAGCGGGCCCGGGCGCTCGGGCCGGGCGATCCGACCGTCTATCTGGCGCTGGGTGACTACTATGGCGCCGTGAATCCGGTGGACAACGCGCGCGCGGTCGCCGAGTACGAGCGGGGGCTCCGGCTCGCGCCGGACAACGTGGATCTGCTCGGCTCCGTGGTGAGCGCGAGAACCAGTATGGGCCAGTGGGAGGACGTCACCGTGCCGCTCGCCCGCGCGGCGCTGCTCGATCCCCGCGCGGCCAACGTCGCCCGGCGTCAGGCGACGGTGCTGA
>DATEJD010000053.1:0-3126 GCA_035278325.1 Gemmatimonadales bacterium
AGATGAGCGTAGCGCGTGACGTAGGCCGACAGCAGCTCAGGGCTCACCCCGTCCGCGTAGCCCACCGGCTTGCCTCCGGCCCGGACCACCAGCACCGCCTTGTCGGCCCCGGTGAGCATACGAACACTCTGAAGGACCGACTGCCGCCACTGGTCGGCGGTATTCCCGCTGCGTTGGCCGAGCAGCTCCCGAAACGCGGAGCGCATGTGGAGCAGCTGCGCCTGGGGGAGGAGCAGCCCACCGGGGGCGGTTTCCGTGACGAGGAGAGCCGAACGCGCAGCTCGCGCCATTTTGCTTCGTGAGTTCGAGTGCATACCAGCCCGCGGTGACAGCCAGAACCCCACTTCAGCAAGCCAAAGGCCAATTTCCGATTCCGGCTCCCAACTTGCAAGTGGCTGCTTACCATCGGGTTGCACACCGGGACCCGAGCCGCCTATGGCGGTCCACCAGCGGGCCTGTCGTGCCGGCCCTACAGAAGTGGCGTCCCTCACCGACCGGGTGAGGCGGCGTGAAGGGTGAGCACGAAGATCGTCGGAGGCACGCCGAGCCGGACCGGCAGGTCGCTGGTCCCGATGCCGGTCGAGACGAACAGATGCCGGCCCCCCTCGACCACCGACCCGCGGACGTACCGCTGCCCGTAGGCCGAGGTGACGATGGGCGACCCGATGAGCGGGAGGCGGACCTGCCCCCCGTGAGTGTGGCCGGCGATCGTGAGCGTCACGCGCGCCGGAATCCGCGGGAACAGGTCGGGGTTGTGGGTGATGAGGAGCACCGGCGCTGCTGGGTCCGTGACTGCGGCGAGCGCCCGGTGAATGTCGTGGGGACCAGTCCAGTAGTCGCTGACCCCGGCGACCCAGACGGGGCCGCTCGGCGTGGCGACGCGAACCGCGGTGTCCTCCAGCACCTGAATGCCCGCCGACGTCAGCGCATCGCGAACCCGGGGCTCACTGAACTGGCGGTCATGATTGCCCAGCACGGCGTAGACGCCAGCCCTGGCCTTGAGCCGGCTCAGCTCTCTGGCGATCGCTTCCGGCGGGACGAAGTGACCGCCGAGGACGCCGAGCGTCACGAAGTCGCCGGCGATGCAGATGAGATCGGGGTGGGTGGCATTGATGCGGTCCACGGTCGACGGGAGGCGCGAAAGGCCGTAGTAAGGCGCGCCGACATGAAGGTCGCTCACCACCGTGACGCGAAGCGGGCGGGCATAGGGCCACGCGAGCGGCTCATCTACTTGCTGCACGCGAAGGCTGGCCGGCTCGAACCATACCGTCCAAAGAACCAGGATGAGCGCCACGAGGACGTAGATGGACGCTCGCCGCCGGCGTGATCGCATGACTGCACTATAAGCGCGGATGGAAGTCTGCCGAGCAGGACTCCCGCGTGGCGAATGGGTCAGCGCGTCTGCTGGACCGTGGGGCGGCTATCGAAGGAGCTCGAGACGATGCCGGTTACATTGGTAGCATTCGAGCCCACGTTGCCGACCCGAGGAGCGCACCGATGCGTCTGGAGCCAGCGCCCGTTGGACCTCGCCTGAGCGCGCTGCACGTCTATCCCATCAAGTCCGCCGCGGGCTCGGCTCCGCTCGAGTGGGACGTCGGGACGCTCGGCCTCGTCTACGACCGCCGCTGGATGGTAGTCGACGGGTCGGGGCGAATGCTGACCCAGCGCACGCTCCCGCGGTTGGGCCAGATCCATCCCACGGTGGGCGACACGGTGCTCCGGGTCGAGACCCAAGGCATGCCGCCGCTCGAGCTCCCGCTCGAGCCGAGGCCGTCGGTGTCGCTCCCGGTCACGATCTGGGACGACTGCTGCACGGCCACCTGGACCGGCGAGCGCGCGGCACGCTGGTTCTCGGACGTGCTCGAGACCGATTGCAGCCTGGTGCACGTGGCCGACGCCAACGCGAGGACCGTCGACCCCGACTACGCGCCGGCGGGCCATCGGGTGGGTTTCGCCGACGCATTCCCCTTCCTGCTCATCTCCGAGGCATCCCTGGCCGACCTCAACGCTCGGCTGGCGACGCCGCTCCCGATGAATCGCTTTCGGCCCAATCTGGTCATCGCCGGCGTCGAGCCGTTCGGCGAGGATCGCATCGGCACGTTCACCATCGGCGGCATGCGGTTCACGGCGGTGAAGCCGTGCGTCCGGTGCGTGGTGACGACGACCGACCAGACCACCGGCGAGCGCGGCGTCGAGCCGCTCCGCACCCTGGCCACGTATCGTCGCAGCAACGGCAAGGTGCTGTTCGGGCAGAACGTCGTTCACACGGGCACCGGCCGCCTGCGCGTCGGAGACGCCCTGCTGGTGTAGATTCCCGCCCCATGGAAGTCCAGATCTTCGGCGTACGGAAGAGTGCCGACACCCGTAAAGCGCTTCGCTTCTTCGCCGAGCGGCGCATCAAGACCCACTTCGTCGACCTCCAGGAGCGGGCCGCCTCGCCGGGCGAGCTGCGTCGCTTCGCCCAGAAATTCGGGGTCGCCGCGCTGGTCGACCGGGGCTCGCGACGGTTCGCCGAGCTCGGGCTCGCCGCCGCGCACCTGAGCGACGACCGCTGGCTCGACCGGCTGGTCGATGAGCCGTTGCTCCTCCGCATGCCGCTGGTCCGCCATCAGCACCAGCTCACCATTGGAGACGCCGAGCCGACCTGGCGGGAGTGGACCACCCGATGACCCAGCTGGCCCTGGCCGGCGTGGCCGTCGACTTCGGCGCTACCCGTGTGCTCGACGACGTGACGCTCACCGTGGTCCGCGGCGACCGCTGGGGCATCATCGGCCGGAACGGCTCCGGCAAGACGAGCCTGTTGCGGGTCATCACCGGCGAAATGGAGCCCAGTAGCGGCACGGTTGCCCGTGCCGGCGGCCTCCGCTTCTCGGTGATGGAGCAGCATCGCGAGTTCGCCGGTGCCACGACGGTGTGGGAGGCGGCGGCCGGGGCGTTCGTCGAGCTGCTCACGCTCGAGCGATCGCTCGCAGCGCAAACCGCGGCGCTGGCCGAGGCCGGCGACCACTGCACGCCGCAGATGCTGGCCCGGTACGACCGCGATCTCGAGCGGTTCGACCGGGAGGGCGGCTACACCCTGGCCGCCCGGATCGATGCGGTGCTGCACGGGCTCGGGTTCGACCCCGA
>DATEJD010000054.1:0-6888 GCA_035278325.1 Gemmatimonadales bacterium
CTTCCCGTTCATCACGAATCCCGGGAACGGGCCGAACACCGGATTGGTGACGCTGCCCGCGGTCCCGAAGAACAGGACCTTGTCGGTCTCGGGATCGAAGTGCTGGCCCGGCTCCAGCACGATGATGGGGCCGTACAGCCCGCTGCCCATCTGCATCGACTCGTTGAAGTGCGAGTG
Source organism: Gemmatimonadales bacterium (assembly GCA_035278325.1). Taxonomy (GTDB): domain Bacteria; phylum Gemmatimonadota; class Gemmatimonadetes; order Gemmatimonadales; family GWC2-71-9; genus CAVVWJ01. Next base: position 178 of record DATEJD010000054.1, read on the forward strand.
GTACATGAACGAGCCGGCCCGCGGGGGCGTCCACCGGACGGTGAGCGAGTCGCCCGGCGCGATGGCCTGCAGGACACTGGTGCCCGATCCGCTCCACCCCGGCACCCCGTCGGGATAACTCTCCAGCTCGATGCCGTGCCAGTGCACGGAGGCCGGCTCCTCCGACTGGTTCACGATCGTGACCGCCACCCGCTTGCCCCGCTCGAGCACCAGCATCGGCCCCGGCACCGGCAGCGCCGACGGGTCCGAGGCGTCGGGCGTGCCATCCATGACGTAGGACATGCCTGCCTGCGCCCCATAGACGTTGGGCCGTTCCCGCTGCACCAGCCGAATGGCCCGCGGCGTTTCCGTCGCCACCGGGTTGGCGCCCTTGGGCGCGATGCTGATCCCCAGCACCAGCCCGAACATCTGGTGCGGGCGGTCCGACATGTGGTGGTGCAGCATGGTGCTGTCGAGCTCGCCGTTCTCGGTGTCCAGCGCGATCAGCTTGGAGAGATGGAGGGCGTAGTGGCAGTGGTAGATCCAGTTCCCTGGGCGGTCGGCCAGCCACGACAGCGACATGGTGCCGAACGGCTGGAGCACCTCGGTCACGGCCATGCGCCGCTGGTCGGGGGTGTAGACCGTGTCCGTCCGGCCATTGCCCTTGGACTCCATCCGGAAATAGAAGCCGTGCAGGTGCATCGGGTGATCGAGCTCGGTGAAGTTCACCACCCGCCAGTGGATCGAGTCGCCCTGCGCGTAGGCCAGCCGCTCGGTGTGCGGCCAGGACAGCCCGTTGATCGCCATGGTGCACCGGCCCAGGCCGGACGGGCTCTTCGGCGCGACCGAGCACCACCACGACAGGGCGAAGATGCGCTCGTTCGCCGGGCGCGGCGCGCCAGGTGGATCGACCACGATGACGCCGTGGAGCTGCATGTCTTCCACCAGCCGGAGCCCGAACGGGTCCGTCCCGCGCTTCGCGTAGTAGAAGTAGGTCCCGGGCGCCGTGGGCTTGAGCCGGAGCGCCGCCGAGCTGTCGGGTGGGATGGTGACGGAGTCCGGCTGTCCCGCCGCCGCCGCGCCGAAGCCGTACACCGTGAGAGGCCGGTCGAGCCGGTTGCGGATGCTCGCGTGGATCTCGGTGCCGAGCGGAGCCCGGATCACGGGCCCTGGGGTCGACAGCGCCTTGCCTGCCTCGGCGAACGCGGCCACCTCCAGCGCTCGGCCGCTGTCGCCCTCCGGCCGCCACGCGCCGGTCCGCGCCTCCAGCGCGACCGTCAGCACGCCATGCGCGAGCTTGCCGGCGGCTCGGCGGTTGTCGTTGGGGACGATGCGCTCGGTGCCGGGCGGGTGCACCAGCGCGGTCGTGAGCGAGCCGAGTGCGATGAGCGCGGCGCAGGCGATCGATCTCGACATGGCGGCGACCCTCGCGTGCGGGGAGCCGAAGTTACGGGGAGCGGTGGAGAACAAGATGAAGCGGCGGACGACGGTTGGCCAGTCGAGAGCCATTCGCGATCGCCGCGAGCAGCCCCGGCAGGCGGCCGTTCGCACTCGTCTAACCGAACCGCCGCCGAAGTTCGCGAGTCTTCGGCGGCGGTTCACCTGCCCATCCCGGGGTCACCCACCCCCCGCTTCATGCCGCGGGCCTCACATCGCCGCCCGCGTCCGGCGTCCCACCCTGCGTCCCACCGCTGTCCGGCGCCTCCACCGAGGGCTCCTCCGCCTTCGCCGCCCCCGTCGGCGACCCCAGCACCGTCCGCGCGCTCACCCACAGCTCCAGCGCCTGCCGATCCTCCTGGAACCGGAGCCGGTTCCGGGCATCCATCGCCCGGACGACCCGACCGGCTTCCTTCGTGAGCGCGTACAGCTCGCGTGTTGCCGCCGTGTGCATGGTCCGGCCCTGCGCACCCAGCGTCACCGCCGCGTCGAACTCGTCCAGCCACCTCCCGAACTGCACCAGCACCGACTCCGACAAGCCATGCTTCACCAGCACCTCCTTGTGCTCCTGGGCCGCCGCGTACATCCCCCGCGCCGCCGACTGGAAGGCCAGCAGCGTGCCGGCCGTCGGCTTGAACGCGAACAGGCTCCGAAGCTCGTGCACCTCGCTCGCCGCCAGCCGGCCCACCTCGGCCAAGTGCACGATCGGACCCGACAGCATCGCACGCCGAAGCTCCTGCTTTCGGACCGCCGCGGAGCGCGACGCGATCTGCCCTCCGCGCTGGTTGTTGATGACCTGGGTCATGCGGGCCACCAGCGCGCGCAGTTGCGCCACCAGCACGGCACCTCCTGGCTCCTCGTCCGGATACGCGGCCAGCCAGTTGAGCACGCGTACCAACATCTCCAGCACCCTCCGGGTTCGCCCCGTCATACACCCTCCATGGTTGTGCTCGGAGAGTGGCGGGGCACCCGCCGGCACTGTTGATGAGACTGCTGATGAGTGAACGATCGAAGGAAAGCACCCGCGGTTCGATCGCGAGAGGCCTTCATGCATCGAGCATGCCACTCATTGCACGCTTGTCGTGCGCAGCTCGACGAGCGATGCGCGAGTCAGCGGCGCCGATTGCACTTGCGAGATAGATCGACGCCCATGGATCCGGGCTGCAACGATCGATGAGTCGAGGACGAGTGTCCTCGGGGTGGACACTCCGAGCGGCTGATGCGATCACCGGCACCGGGCCCGCTCACCCGGTGCCAGGCGATGCGGCACGCCCCAGGTGCGATGCTGTCGCGCCCAAGCGCGATCCTGTGGCGCCAAGGCGCGATCCTGTTACGCTGAAGTGCGATCCTGTCGCGCCGAAGTGCGATGCTGCCACCCAACCACACGATGCTGCCGACCGGAAGACGATGCTGGCGACCGGGAAGACGTTGCTGGCGACCGGGAAGACGATGCTGGCGACCGGGAACACGATGCTACCCACCGGGCAGGCGACGCCGCCGTCGAGAAGGCGATCCCACAGCGCGGCCGGTCGATGCTGCACAGCGAGGCGACGACACCGGAGACGAGGGAGACGATGCTGCGGAGCGGGGGATGCCTGCTGCTGAGCGCAAGTCGGTGCTGCAGGACGAGATGCTCGTGCTGGCGGGCGGGCGGGCAAGGCTGCAGAGCGGGGCCGCCGATGGTGTCCGCCTGCCCGACGCTGCTGCCGGAGACGAGCGCGATCCTTCGCGGCCGGTGGCCGAGGCTTCACCGCCGGCCGCCCATGCTGCCGCCTGGTCCCATCATGCTGACGGCCGAAACGCTTTGCCGTCCCCGAGGACCGCGACCCGTCAGGCCGTCGGCACTGTCCTTAGGGCCTCGGCCATCCGCTACCTGGCGGCTCATGGTGGCCGGCTCGTCTTCGCGCCTACACTCGGACCTCGTTCGGGGGGAACCCGAGATGTGCTACACGAAACTCATGGAAGAGAGCGTGTCTCCGAACGTTTCCACATAGTGGACGCCCGAGTACGACCACTCCCTCGGCTCCCGTTTCACGTCCACTTCCTGTCCCGTCGGCTCACTTGTCGGATGTCGGTCATGCAGGCTCCGTATCAACGTGTACATCTCCTTTCCCACGGAGACACCGCCTTCTTCGTCCACGTGCCTGGCGATCGTCAACTCGAACCAGCCCTCGCCCTCCTCGCGATCGCGATCGTTGTAGCAGCGCACCGCCTTGCCTGGCGGCCCGATGAAGATCAACGAGCTGAGCTCGTCCTCGGCTTCGGTGTCGTTCTCGTACCAGGCTCGCTGGATAAGGGTGATGTCGTTCAGGTTGTTGATGCGATCGGCGACCCGGAACTGAACGTGGGGTTGTGCGGCGAGGGCCGTCGACAGCTGCTGGAGACCCAGGAGAAACGAGGCGAACTCGGCAAGAGACGTGAGCGTGCCCGCCGTTTGCTGGAGCGTGTCCAGAATGGGCTGCAGCTGTGCCAGGCTCTGAAGCGGGGAGTTGGAAGGAACGACAATGAGTACCGCCCCAGAGTCATCTCCCGACGCGGCCGCGAAATTGGTGTGAAGGAAGAAGGCGAGAACGACGGGAATGCCGATGCTGGGAACGAGAAGCGGCACGTCCGGAAGCGAGAAGGTGTGGGTTGTGGTGCCGGCAGTCAGGGTCACCGTGGCCCGGAGATACCGTCGCACTACCGTCGGTAGCGCGCCTGTCGTGAGCTCCTCGATCTGAACCGGGAAGGCGACGGTCAGGTCGAGCACATCCTGTCCACTGGGAGCGGAGAATTGAGTGCCCGGAAGCGCTACCTTGTTTTCGTCCAGCACATCCCAATGGACCTGGATGCCAACCGGGTTCTGTACGGTCAGGGGGATGGTGCCCGCAAGCTGACCGAGCAGACCCGGCACGCCGGGCAGCTCCTGCGTCCCCACGAGATTCCCAACAACGGGTACCCGCGCGGGCATGCCGCCCTGGAGCAAGCCGAGGAGGGCCCCATTCTGGAAGGGGTCGGCATCGAACGCGGCTTCGGGACCGAAGTTGAGGAAGCGCACGCCTTTGGCGATCCAGGCGACATCTACCGGCGCGGCCGCCACGTCCGTGAGCACGGGCAGCGAATCGCCATGGAGCACATGGGCGCTCACCGGCTGTCCCGCGGTGACAAGCTCGGGACCATCCCGCACAACGCTGAACTGGCCCTCGAGGCCCTGGAGCACAGCAATCGGGATTGCCATACCAGTTCCCTCCCAGCACGAGTGGGGAGTCCGCATGTGTGTGGAGGGGACGAACATCGGGAGGTGCACCTGGAGAAGCTAGGTCCCGTTTGCGACAAAAGGGGCCCGGTTTGCGACAGGGCTCGACAGAACACTCACGCTGGCGGAGCCCACCGTCTTGACTGTCGGCGCCGAACTGCCGTGGCGCTTGCGCTGCAACTGATTGTTCACCCGCTCAGCGGCGTTGCGCCCCCGCACCCGCCGTCATCAGCCCCGCTTCCAGCCGCTTGAGCAGCGCCCTGGCCGTCGACTCCGACGACGCGGGATTCTGTCCGGTGATGAGGTTCCCGTCGGCCACGGCATGGTCCGACCAGTCCGCCCCCTTCGAGTACTTCCCCCCGTTGGCCTTGAGCGCGTCCTCCACCAGGAACGGCACCACGCTCGTGAGCCCGGCCGCGGCCTCCTCGCTGTTGGCAAATCCGGTGACCGCTTTCCCCATGACCAGCGGCGCGCCGTCGGGCGCCTTCGCGTGGCGCAGCACCGCCGGGCCATGGCAGACCGCCGCCACCGGCTTCCCCGCGGCGTAGAGTCGCTCGATCAGGGCGATCGAGTCCCGGTCCTCCGCCAGATCCCACAGCGGCCCGTGGCCCCCGGGATAGAAGACCGCGTCGTAGTCGCCGGCCGAGACGCTCGCGAGTTTGACCGTGTTCGCCAGCGCGCGCTGCGCCTCCGGGTCCTGCCGGAAGCGCTGCATGGCCGGCGTCTGGGCCTTGGGGTCATCGCTCTTCGGATCGATCGGCGGCTGCCCGCCCTTGGGCGACGCGATCGTGATGTCGACCCCCGCGTCCTTCAGGACGTAATACGGGGTCGCGAATTCCTCCAGCCAGAAGCCGGTGGGTTGTCCGGTGTCGCCCAGCCGGTCGTGAGATGTGAGTACCATGAGGACCTTCGGCATCGCTCGACTCCTTCAGTGCTGGTTGTGCATTGGCGCTCGTCGGAGCGCCTGTCAACTTGCAGGATAGCGGTGGTTCGCAGGGCAGCAACCCTTCTGACGGCCGGCGGGGTGGTGGCCTAGCCGCCGCCACCGCGGCCCATCACCCCGGAAACAGTTTCCTGTCCCCCCACGTACGTTCTCATCCCGCCACTCCGGAGACCCATGCTCCTCGCCCTCCTGGCCGCGATGCTGGTCCAGGCGCCCCCGCCGCCGCATCGGATCCTGATCCGGGACGTCACCATCGTCTCGCCGGAGCGGAAGGCCCCGCTCCAGCGCGGCTACGTCGTCCTGGAGAATGACCGGATCGTCGCGGTAGGGCAGGGCGCGCCCCCCACGGCCCGCTGGGATTCCGTCGTCCCCGGCGGCGGACGGGTGCTCATCCCCGGCCTGATCGACGGGCACACCCATCTCGCGATGACCGCCGGAATGCCCATCCCGGTCCCACCGGAGCTCCAGCCGCTTGCGGCCGCCTACGCCGAGCAGTTGCCGCGGAGCTATCTCTACTCGGGGTTCACCACGGTCGTCGACCTGGCCGTGTTCGATCGAGCCTTCCTCGATCGGTTCAAGGCGACGCCCCTTCACCCGGACACGTACGACTGCGGCCCGGCGCTCGCGCTGGCCAACGGCTATCCCATGGCGATGCTCCCGAAGGAGGTGCGCTGGGACGTCTTCCCCAACTTCCTTTGGGATCCGCGCCGGCAGGATTCCATTCCCGGGCGGTTTCGCCCCGCCGATCACACCCCGAAGGCGACGGTGGCCCGGGTCGCGGCCGACGGCGGGATCTGCGTCAAGACCTTCGAGGAGCGCGGATTCGGCCCAGCGAGGAACCTGCCGACGCCGACGCTCGCGATGATCCACGACGTAGTTCGTGAGAGCCATGCGCGTGGCCTGCCCGTGCTGCTCCACGCCAACTCCCTCGCGGCCTGGCGGTTCGCGACCCGGGCGCGGGTCGACATCATCGCCCACGGGATGTGGAATTGGGACGAGTTCGAGCAGACCAGCGCGGGCGTGGAACGGAGTCACCCTGAGCGCAGCGAAGGGGGCATGCGTTCGGGCATGCCGGCGCCGATCCGCGCGCTGCTCGACACGGTCGCGGCGCGCCGGA
>DATEJD010000055.1:0-9504 GCA_035278325.1 Gemmatimonadales bacterium
AGGGGGCATGCGTTCGGGCATGCCCCCTTCGCTTCGCTCAGGGTGACTCAACCAGGGTGACCGACCCCCGCCCCCACCGCTTACTGCTCACCGCTCACCGCTCACCGGCGGCCTCTTTCCCCTGGCCGCCTTTCCTGCAACCTTTTGCCCCACCGCCCGATCCAACCCCTCGCGATGACCCTACCAGGGACGGGAGCAGCGACGCTGGAACACCAGGCCACTGGCAGGACCGATGCGGATGCGGTCGACGCCACCCTCGCCGCGAGCGGGGACGTGCACGCCTTCGAGCGGCTCTACCGGGCCCACCTGGGCCGGGTCGCGAGCCTGGTGCGCCGCATGCTCGGTGACGAAGACCCGGACGACGTCATTCAAGACGTGTTCGTCCGCGCCTGGCAGAAGCTGGGGACCTTCCGGGGAGAGTCGGCGTTCGGCACGTGGCTGCACCGTCTGGCGGTGAACGTGATTCTGGGCCGGCGCGAGACCCTGGGGATCCGCCGGCAGCGGCACCTGGACGGCGACACGGCCCTGGAGAGCCTGCCCAGCCGGCGTGCCACGCCGGAGATCTCCCTGGACTTCGAGGCCGCCATCGCGCGGCTTCCCGACGGCGCCCGCCAGGTGTTCGTGCTGCACGACGTCGAAGGCTATCGCCACGAGGAGATCGCCGGCATGCTCGGTCTGGCCACGGGCACCTCGAAGTCGCAGCTGCACCGGGCGCGGATGGCGCTGCGCCGGCATCTCGAGCGGTAAGGAGCGGCACATGAGCGACCAGTGGACCGACCGGCTGTCCGAGTACCTCGACGACGAGCTTCCGCCCGACGAGCGGGCGGAGCTGGAGGCGCACCTCCGGCACTGCGCCGCCTGCGGAGCCGTCCTGGCCGACCTCAAGCGGATCGTGACCCGGGCGCGCGGGTTGGACGATCGGCTGCCTGAGCGCGACCTCTGGCCGGGCATCGCCGCGCGGATCGGGGTGAGCAGCGGCGAGGTGCCGGCAATCGACCTGGGTGCGGAGCGCGTCCGGCGGCGCTGGAGCTTCTCGCTGCCGCAGCTCATCGCGGCCGGCGTCGCACTCATGGCGATCTCCGGCGGGACGGCCTGGCTGCTCCATCCCGCCGGCGGCGCGGCGCTGGCCTCGCGCCAGACGGCACCGACGATGCCGGTGGTGACCGTAAGCAACCCGGTGGCGAGCGCCCGTGCCCGGGCCGCCGGGCAGAGCTATGCCGCCGCGGTGGCCGATCTCGAGCGTGTCCTGGAGCAGAACCGCGGTCGGCTGGACACCACGACCGTGCGGGTGATCGAGCGTAACCTCGCGGCCATCGACAGTGCGATCGCCCAGGCCCAGCGGGCCCTCGCCGCCGACTCGGCCAACGTCTACCTCAATTCCCACCTGGCCGAGACCAGGCAGCGCAAGCTGGAGCTGCTGCGGCAGGCGGCGGCGCTCGTCTCCTCCGTGAGCTGAAAGGACCCCTCCGTGTTCGTCACACTGGCATCCGGCGCCTTCGCGGCGCTGACGCTCCTCCAGCAGATCGATACGACCGTGCCCGCCCGGCAGGGGCAGCGGCTCGTCGTCGACTCCTATGGTGGCGAGATCGCCGTGAAGACCTGGGGCCGGAACGCCGTGCGGGTCGAGGCCGAGCCGCCCTCACGGACCATGGTCGAGGTGTCGAGCTCGGGTGATGTGGTCAGCGTGCGAAGCCAGGGCCGCCGGGGCCCGCCGGCGACCGTGGACTACACCATCACGGTGCCGACCTGGATGGGGCTGGATCTCTCCGGAGTCTACTCGGACGTGAAGGTGGACGGCGTCCGCGCACCCATCACGGTCGAGACGGTGCAGGGCGAGGTGGACGTGGCCGGCGGCGAGGGCACCGTCTCGCTCCGCTCGGTACAGGGCTCCGTCAAACTCCGCGGCGCCCGGGGGCGCATCGACGTGCACTCGGTCAACGATGAAGTGCGAGTGTCCGACGCGAGCGGTGAGATCACGGCGGAAACGGTGAACGGGGACGTCGTGCTGGAGGGCGTGGACGCCACCAGCCTCGACGCCACCACCGTCAACGGCGATCTGGGCTACGACGGACCGATCCGGAGCGGCGGCCGCTACGTGCTCTCGACCCACAACGGCGACATTACGCTCGCCGCGGCGGAGAACGCCAGCGCCATCGTGATGGTGAGCACCTTCAGCGGCGACTTCGAGTCCGACTTCCCTGTGCCGCTCAAGGAGACGCGGAAGGGCCGTCGGTTCAGCTTCACGCTGGGCGGCGGGAGCGCGCAGGTCTCGCTCGAGTCCTTCCAGGGGACGATCCACCTGGTGCGCCCGGGGCACTCCACCCGCAACCGGGACCATGAGCACAATCACGACGAGGACGATTCCGACCGTTAGCCCGGCCGATCAGCGCGCCGCAATATGACCGCATCGAGCACGGCACTCGGCAAAAATCGCCGAGTGCCGCGCTCTTAGACAGGCACTCCCGGCCCACGCCGGCAGCCTCTTCCCGACCTGATAATTCCCCGCCCTGCCTCAGCTTGCCGCGTTGGACCGCGCGAGTGACCGGATCTTGGCCGTCAATAAAGCCGACGTAGCGGAAGAAAATGCCACCGCTGGCATAGCTCTTGTAAACCCGCCGCACTAGCCCGCGAAGGCCCATGGGCCGTTATCGACAGATCGCCCCCTCACCTTTAGCCCGGAGTGAAAACAGATGCAGCGCCCCCTGAACCGCGCCCTGACCGTCGCTGCGGCCCTGGCCGTGGCCGCGGCCAGCAGCGTGCAGGCGCAGGTCGGTCTCCAGTCCAACACGGCGACCGTGACCCTCAACGCCACCAAGTCGTCGACGCTGACCGTGAGCCCGACGACCGCGACGGCCACCCTCGCGAGCATCACCGACAACTCCAACGCGAACGCGTTCAACAACGTCGGCTTGACGACGGCGTGGAATCTCACCGCGGGCACCTCGGTGAGCCTCATCGGCTGGTTCACGACTCCGGCCTCCGCGCTCGTGAACGGTACCGCGGTGATCCCGTCGAGCAACGTCGAAGGCGGCATCAACGGCGGCGGCTGGACCGCGTTCACCGGTGGCGCGGTCGGCGGCGTCGGCGTCGCGGGCGGGTCGCTGCAGCTGTTCAGCCAGGCGGTGGCCGCGGCCAACTACTTCGCGAACCGCACCGACCAGCTCAACCTGCGCCTCAACCTCGTCGGCTTCCCGACGACCTCCGCCGGTACCTACAGCGGCACGCTCAACGTACAGGCCGTAGTTCAGTAACCGTCGATGCTCCTCCAGGTCGTTCGTCGCCTCCGTCCCTGCCTCAGCCTCCTCGCTCCGGTCGCCGTCCTGGCGATCGGGGCGCGCGAGGCGCGGGCGCAGGGCGGCACGGTGTCGGCGGCCCGCGTCATCGCCCTCGTGGCGACCAAGACCTCGCAGCTGTCGGTGACGGTGACGTCGGGAGCGGTGCAATCCCTGCCCAGCCTGACCGACAACGCGGTGAACACGTTCCCAACGCCCGTGGTCATCGCGACGGCGTGGGACGTGAACCCGGGGCAGACCAACACGGTGAGCCTGATGGCGTACTTCACCGCCCCGGCGCAGGCGCTGTCCGGCGGCTCGACCCAGATCCCGTCGAGCCGGGTGCTCGGCCGGATGACCACCGGCCTGCCGGTCACCTTTACGGCGATCACTCAGAACGCGGTGAGTGGGGTCGGGACGGCGGGGGGCAGCCTTCGCTTGTTCGCGCAGGCCATCACCGGCATCAACAAGAAGGCCAGCCGGACGGATAACCTCGATCTGCAGATCAATTTGGTGGGCTTCCCGACCCTGGCCCCGGGAACCTACAGCGGCACGCTCAACCTCCGCGCCGTCACGCAATAGCGCGCTGGCCTCCGCCGGCGCGGCGAACCTGCTGGTCATCCCGCAATGAGGAGCTATGCGCGCGGTTTCGAAGGGCAGCACTTCGGCGCGGCCGCTGGGCCGCCGGGGTAGTCTCCTGATCGGCACGCTCGCGTGCCTTGCCCTCGCACGTCCTCTCATGGCCCAGACCGTCAGTCCCCCGATCGCCGAATATCAGGAGCGCGCCCGCTCCAGCTTCCAGCTGATCAATTCCAGCATCTATCCGCTCCGCGTCGTGCTCGAGGTCCACGGGTTCACGGTCACCGAGCAGGGTGAGGTCCAGGACGCACCGCTCGATACCACCAGGCTCCACATCAAGCTCTCCGCCATGAGCTTTCAGATTCCGCCGAAGGGCACCTACACGGTCTTCTACGAAGCGACCGCGGACAGCCTCCCGGCCTGGTTCAACATCGTAAGCGCGATGACCGGAGCGCGCACCGAGAACGGGCTCAACCTTCGGCTGCTCCTGCCCCATGTCGTGTACCTGAACCAGAAGGAGCAGCTCCGAAAGGACCAGGTCGCGATCCGCGCCCTCCAAGTGGATTCCGCCACCGGGAAAGTCCGGCTGCAGCTCGAGAACCTGGGCCCCAACCTCGGGCGGGTGCAGGAGGTCACGGCCTCGGCGGGCAAGGTCGTGAGCCCAACCGGCGCGGGCTTCCCGCTGTTCCCGCACATGGTGCGGTGGACCGAGCTCGACTGGCCCGGCCCCGGCAGACCCCAGCGCCTGACGGTACGGTTCACCAAGTTCAGCCTCGACACATCGCTCACGACGTCCTCGCCCTGAGACCATGTCTGCCCCCGCGCGCGCCGCCGTGCTCGCCGCCACACTGTTCGTGGCGGCGTTCGCCGTGCCGGCACCGGGCGCGGCGCAGACCGTGGTCGAGGTACAGGGCGGAGGCTCGTCGCTGGTGGGCGGCTATGGCGCCACGGCCAACTTCTGGCGCGGCGGGGTCGACGGCTGGGTCGGCCTGGGATACCTGGACGGGTTGAGGGCCGGCGCCTTCCTGCGCACGGCCGTCGGCAAGGACACGCTGCGTCTGGGCAACGACGCGCTCGTGATGCGGTTTCCCACCGACCTCTTCAGCAGCGGATACAACCTGCTGGTGCAGGGCGCGAGCCTCGGCGGGGGCAGCGGAGGCACCTCCTATCTCGCCTTCGCCGGCGCCAGCGCATCCAGCCTGGCCGCCCCCTCGTTCCAGGCGACGAGCATCGAGAAGCCGATGGGCGCGGTGTTCGTTCAGCATCGCATCTCGCCCACGGTCCGGCTGACCGGCAACCTGCTCCTGGCCGAACAGCAGACCGTAATGCCGGGCATTCAATGGCAGCCGGTGCCCGATCTCACGACCGCGCTGGTGGCCGGCACCGGCGCCGGCAGCCCCTACGCGGCCGGCGCCGTCACGGCCCGACGGGGCGGCCTCGGCATCAAGGCCCTTTACGCGTGGAATCCCTATCGCTTCCGGCGAGCCGATGTCCCCGGGCCGACCCAGACCGAGTCGGAAAAGGAGAACATCGCGCTCACCTACGACATCGGTTCGTCGTTCCAGATCGGCGTGGCGCGCCAGCACTTCCTGCAGGACTCGGCGGACGCGGCCACGCCCCTTCGCGCCACCGGCAACTCCGCCTTCGCCAGCGGTCGGGTGAGCGACGTGCGACTCACCGGCGGGATTTACGATTCGCACTCCGAGGGCTTCGGCAATCTGAGCTCATACGTCGCGGTCGGCCGCGAGGTCACCTCCTGGCTAGACGCCGAGCTGTTCCTCCTTCAGAGTCGGCCCTCCGGCCGTCCCTCGAGCACGACGCCGATCGTCAATCTCCGCTGGCGGGTCTCGCCTCGAGTGCGGCTCATGCAGCAGCTGTCGATGCACGAGCATCATCCGACGATTCTATTCGGCGCCAACCTCATCACGGCGCTGGGCGAGTTCGGGGCCGACTATCAGATCGTGCATCAGCCATTCCAGCCGTTCCAGCCGTTCCGGAGCGCGCTCAACCTGACCGCGAGACTTCAGCTCGGCCGCTACTCCACGAGCCTTGGTACCTACGTCCGGCCCGACGGCGCCGTGGACTACTCCGCGTCGGGCAGCACGTTCCTGTACATGGGCGCCTTCGGGGGCGTGCAGCCGCAGCAGCTGGGACCGGGCCAGCAGATGGGGCGCTACATCGTACGTGGGGTGGTGCGCGACGAGGCCGGCGCTCCGGTCGAGGGCGCGGCGATCGCGCTGGGCGGTGACTTGGCGTTTACCAATTCGCGGGGGGAATTCTTCGTGCGGGTGAGGCGGCCGCAGCGCGTCCAGGTCTCGGTGTCGCTCGACGAGTTCCTGCTGCCCGGCCACTGGGTGGTGGTGCAGGCACCCGCCGATTTCGCGGCGGAGCCCGAGAATCGGGCAACGGGGCTGGAAATCATCCTCCGGCACGCCGAGAGTCCGGCGCCGCCGGCCCCAGCCCCGACGCCCGTCCCGCTGCCCGCGCCGGTGGATTCAGTGCCTCCGCCGACGGCGGACACCCTGTACCGCATTGTGCCGCCGACGGCGGTGCCCACCGCCGACACGCTCTACCGTATCGTCCCGCCGGCGCGGGCCAAGCCTGCCGCTGGTCCGACTGACGGCGCGCGGCCTCAGGCCGAGCCGTCCGGGCGCGGTCAACCCCAGCCTCCTCGGACGCGCCCTCAGGCGCGGCACCGAGCTCAGGCAGCCAAGCGAGGAGCCCACCGCTCGGCGGGCGGTCGCGTCAGCGCAGCGATACCTGATCCGTCGCAATCGCGGAGTGGTCGATAACCAGCGCAACGCGCCGGTTTTCCACGCCCGTATCACCCGGCCCCTTGGCCCCCGGCACCACCTGCCGGTTGCGGACCTTCCCGTAGCTCACGGCCCGGATCGTCTCGCTGTTGAAGCCGCCGGAGGTCGCGAGATACTCCCGCACCGTCTCGGCGCGGCGCTGGCCGAGCCGGAGATTGTAGGCCACGCCTCCCGCCGGATCGGTGAAACCTTCGACCGTGATGATCGCGCCGGGGTAATACTGCTTCACCACGGAAGCGAACCGGTCGAGCACCGGGCGATCGACCTCCCTGAGCTCGCTGCTGGCGAAGTCGAAATGGACGGGCACGTTGAACTTGAGCATGCTCTGCACCTTCTCCATGCTCACCTTGTACTCGCTCCGAAACGCCTGCAGCTCCTGCTCGAGCGCGTCGAGGCGGCGCGCGTGATCGGCCACGGCCTGGTTGGTGGAGTCGATGCGGCTGGCGACCTGCTTGTCACCCGCCTGCATCTCTTCACGAAGTTTGGCGACCTCGGTGTTGAACTCTTCCCGCTTGACCCTGGCGGCACATCCGGCCAGACCGAGCACCAGGCTCAGCGCGCCGAGCGCGACCATGGCCCGCCCACCGCGATGCCGTGTGAACATGAAGACCTCCTGCGACCGGTTGGAGAACGTCTCCAACCTCGTCCGGGCGGTCACCGCCGGGCGGTGATTTGAATCACCTCGCCCCTATTCGACCTTGAGCACCTCGACATCGAAGACCAGCGTCGCGTGAGGAGGGATCGCGGGCGGCGCGCCCACCTCGCCGTAGGCCAGCTGAGGCGGCAGCACCAGCTTCCTCCGTCCGCCCACCTTCATGCCCTTGACGCCTTCGTCCCACCCCGTGATCACCTGGCCCGCGCCGAGGGTGAACGCGAACGGCTCGCCGCGGTCGCGGCTGCTGTCGAACTTGGTCCCGTCCGGCAGCCAGCCCGTGTAGTGCACCGTCACGGTGCGGCCCGCTACCGCCGAATCGCCCTGGCCGAGCGCCACATCCGAGTACCAGAAGCCGGACGGCGCCTTGGTCATCTTGGTGGTGTCGACGCCGAGCGAGGCACTGAAGCCCTTCGAAGCGCCTTCGCGATGACACCTGGCGGCGGCGACAACAACGGCGAGCAGGACGAGCAGACGACGCATGCGAGCTCCGCGGCGAGGAGGGGACCGGCATTAACGACAAGGCCGACCCGAAGGTCGGCCCTGGCAGGAATCGGGACGGCGGGATTTGAACCCGCGACCCCTGCAACCCCATTGCAGTGCGCTACCGGACTGCGCTACGTCCCGTCGAGCGAGGCGGAATTCTAGCCCTCGGCCTCCGAAGTGGGAACCCCCGGGCGCCCGCGGCCGGCAAGGACCGTCCGTACGCCAGTGACCGATTCCCGGACATGCCGCAGGCTACCAGCGGGTGCCCAAACCTGCACTACCTCGTCCGAATCAACCGGGGGCACGTCTTCCGGGTGACCCGCCCCACCTCGTCTCTCCCCGCCCCCAGTCGATACTTAAGCCACGGCGGCAAGGGGAACGGCCGGCTCGGGCCCGGCATTTGCGTTTTCGAGGCCCGCTGGCCGGATACCCCACCGTCGGACCGAAGGAGAGCGACATGAGCACCAACGAAGGCCTGCCGTGGGAGAGTGGCGGAGACCTCCCCTGGGAGACTGAGGAAGGGGACTGGGAAAGCGCCGACAATGAAGCCTGGCGGGGCGAACTCCACCTCGGCGAATGGCCGGAGAACCTTGCCGGCCCGGAGTACTGGCTCTACAAGAAAGAACAGGGCGATGAATAGCATCCGCGTAGCCCGCACGGAGTGACGGAGGCCGGCAGTGAACCCGCCGGCCTCCAGCTTTTCCCACCCCTGAACGAAACCCGAAACCCCGACGCTCTAACCCGTTGCCAGGCGTGAACATAGAGCCTGTTGACACGGCCTAACCCATTGCTATATTGAGTGTTACGTTGAGTCGCCCAGAGGTTTCCGCCCGCGCCGCGCTTCCCGCCGCTCCCGCTGGACACCCGCTGGTTCTCCGCCCTACTCAGCGCCATGAAGCGCCCCGATTTCGGGGCATTTGGACCCGGAGGGGCCGCCCGTCGGCGGTCCCATGGACTGGACTCAGGAGAGCACAACCATGTCGGACACGATGCCGCAGCCGGCCGAATCGATCCCCCAACCGTGGGACCCGTTTCAGCTGATGGACCGCCTGGACGAGGAGGCGCTACGCAAGGAGCTCGACGGGATCGGCAGCACCGATCTCGTGTACGTGGTGAAGGAGGGAGGCCAGGAGGTCGTCGGGTTGTCCAAGACCGGCGTGGACGAGTGTTGCATGGCGCTGGTCTCTCAGGGACAGGTCATCCGCGAAGAAGACCTGCAGTACGAAGTCATCGGTGAGGGCGAGGATCGCGAGGCGCTCTTCAAGGTCAAGGCGGCCCGGTTTGCCGTCTCGCCGGAGGGGCACGAGGTCCGGCTGGATCAGGTGATCGGCGTCAAGCGGCAGCCGCTGTTCTACGAGCCGGCGCAGCTCGATCTCGACGCCAGAGTACCCAGCAAGAAGTACAAGGGCCGGACCTACCGCGATCTGCTGCAGACCGACGAAGGGCGCGACTACCTGGGCTGGATGGCCGAGAACTTCAGCGAGCCCGTCATTCGCGATTTCGTTCGCCGCATTCTCTCGGGCGAGGAGATCACGGCTCAGCGGGAGCGCCAGCTCAACCCGCACTGGTACGAGTCCGGGGCCATGAAGGCCGCGCGGAACGCCCGCTTCCGCCTCATCCCCGGAAACGTGCGCGCGCAGGTCATCGCGAGCGCCCGCCAGGCGGGCCAGGCCCGCGTGGTCGAAGCCCAGCCGGGCACGCT
>DATEJD010000056.1:0-8713 GCA_035278325.1 Gemmatimonadales bacterium
GAGCCGCCGTGCCAGCGAAACCGTCGCGGCGACGCTGAGAGCGGCGCCGACCGCAAACTCGATCGGCAACACCCGCGCTGTCTCGCGGATGGTCCACCCACGCCATCCACGCTCGGCCCAGCCGTCCCGCTCGCGCGGCACATCCGCCAGGGGCCGGTCCAGGTTGTCGCCGTCGGCCGGTATATCGCTCACGGTAAAACCCGAGGTGTGATGGAGGAACCAATCGGCCGCGCCGGCGGGGAGCCGCGCGAGGGCCGAGTAGAAGGGGCCGAAGCCGCCCGCCACCCGCTCGGGTCGGGGACGCTCGCAGAGCCGGGCAATCGCCCGGGCGGCCCACGACGGATCCTGCACCGGAGGCGGCGGTTTGGGCACGGTGCCGAATTTGGCCCGGGCGTGCCGATAGACCGGCGTGTCGACCGCCGGCAGGTACAGGGTGGACACGGAGATGTCGCTGCCCCACAGCTCGGTCCGGAGCGCCTGGACAAAGGCGTCCACCGCCGCCTTGGAGGCGGCATAGGCGCTGTTATAGGCGGCCGCGCGGCGCGCGACAATCGACGAGACGCAAATGATGCCGCCGGCCCCGCGTGGACGCATGACCTCGAGCGCGCACTGGGTTCCCGCGACGTAGCCGAGGAAATTGACTTCGAGCAGGCGGCGGTACTCGTCCAGGGTCGTGGCTTCGACCGGCGCCTGGAGGTAGACGCCCGCGTTGTTCACCCAGGTATCGATGCCGCCGAATCGGTTCACCGCGGCCCGGGCCACCAGGCGCAGGTCGCCTTCGCGGCTGACATCGCCGGGGACGGCGATGGCCTGCCCGCCGCCCCACTCGATGTCGCGGACCAGCGACTCGAGCGCATCAGCCCGCCGGGACGTGACCACGATGCGCGCACCGAGGGCCGCAAGCATCCGCGCCGTACAGCGGCCGATGCCGCTCGACGCTCCGGTGAGGACGACGCACTGGGTGGACAGCGGAGGACGTGGACGCAGCCGAGACTCCTGGGCGCTGGCCTGGAGGGAGTTGCAGGTGGGTGACTCAGCCCCGGGGCATTCCCAGGAGCTTGTCGAATTGGTCTCGCACGATCCGGTAGCAGCTGCAGGCCGCCTCGATGAGGCCGGGCCGGTCACAGATCTCGAGGGTGCCGCGGCTGTACTTCACGAGACCGCGGTCCTGAAGCGAGCTGGCAGCCTCGCTCACGGTGGCACGGCGAACCCCGAGCATCTGCGCCATGAATTCCTGGGTGAGCGGGAAGCGGTCTTCGCCCACGCGGTCGGCGCACGACAGCAGCCAGCGGGCCAGTCGCTGGTCGGCCGAGTGGAGCTGGTTGCACGCGACCGACTGGGAGACCTGAACGACGAACGCCTGGGTATAGAGCTGCAGGCGCCGCCGCAGGGAAGCCATGGAGGTGGCGAACTCCGTGAAGACGCCGGCATCCATCCGGAGGCTGTCGCCCGCGATTTGAGTGAACGCCCGCCCCGGCGCGCTCCGAGCGCCCAGAAACAGCGGCAGGCCGACCAGGCCTTCGTTGCCGACCGTGCCCACCTCCACCTGGCCGCCGTTGTCATCCACGGCAAGGATGGAATTGACCGAGCTGAGCGGGAACAGGACGTTCTGGATCGGCTGGTCGGGCTCCCACAGCGGGTCCCGCGGCTGGGTGCTGACCCGCACCAGATGCGACCTGAGCCGCCCGAGGTCTTCGGGCGGCAGCTGGCTCAGCAGGCGGTTCCCGTTTCTCGCGGTACCGCGCGCGACTGGCTCGGCCACCTCTCCTCCCGCGTTGCCTCTTCAACGCAGGCTAGCCCATAAGCCCGCTGGCGTACATAGCGCAAATGACCTATGTTCTCCCTTCGGAACCTTCGAGCCATGGATCAGCCAGCCTCCGTCGTACCGCCCCCGTACGCCGCCTTCGACATCGTCGCCATCGCCGCCTCGCTTGGGGGCATAGATGCCGCGGGGCAGCTCCTCAGCGCCATCCCGCCGGACTTCCCGGCTGTCATTACCCTGGTCCAGCATATGGGCCCCAGAAGCACTGGGGTGGTCCCACGAATCCTGGCCCGGAGCTCGAATCTTCCGGTGAGCCACGCCCAGCCTGACGAATCCCTGCTGCCGGGTCGAGTGTACGTGGCGCCCCCGGATCATCACTTCTTCATCAGTCGTACCGGCCGCGCGTCCCTGCTGCGGAGTCCGCTCGTCAAGTTCACGCGTCCCGCGGCGGATCCCCTGCTGGTCTCGGCGGCGCTGTGCCACGGGCCGCGCACGCTCGGCGTGGTGCTGACCGGTTCCGGAACCGACGGCGCGGCCGGCGTCCAGGCCATCAAGTGGGCGGGAGGCATGGTCCTGGCGCAGGACCAGGCGTCCTGCCGGGCGTTCGCGATGCCGCGCGCCGCGATCGCCACCGGGTGTGTTGACATGGTGCTGCCGATCGACGTCATGGGGCGGGCCATCGTCGCCCTCGTGATGGCGCGAGGCGCCGCGGACTTTCTGAGGGTGCCGCTTCAGGCCGCCTGAGCATGTCTGCGGGGTCATCAGTCCCGGGTCGTGACGCCCGTGGACTTACCGCTCTGCCGCCTTACCCCCTGTCCGCCTGTACGTCATTCTGCCTCCGGCCTTCCGAACATGAGCTGCATCAGCGGCTTGTCCTCTGCCTGCGTCACCAGGTACACGTGGTCTCCGGGCTCGAGCGCGGTCGAGCCCTTGGGCGGGACGAGGCGGTTCCCCCGCACGATCAGCATCACCGAGCTGCCCTCGGGGAAGTCCAGCTCCTCGAGCGGAATGCCTGTCACCACCAGCGCTTCATCTATATAGAAGGACATGAGCTCGCCCTCGAGCGGGAGCCGGGACTCGATGGCGAGCACCGCCTGCGGCGCCGGCGGCTCCGAAGCCTGGAGGCCGAGCCGGCGGGTCACCCACGAAACGGTGCCGCCCGGGATCAGCGCGTTGACCACCACGATGAAGAACACCACGTGGAAGATCCGGTCCGCGCCCGGCGCCCCAACCAGCACCGGATAGGTGGCGAGCACGATCGGCACCGCGCCACGGAGACCGACCCAGCCGATGTAGAGCGTCTCGCGCCACCGGTAGCGGAACGGCGCCAGGCACAACGCGACGATGGCCGGCCGCACCAGGATCGCCAGGGTCAGCGCCAGGCCGAGACCGGTCCCTGCCACCTCGAATAGCCCGCTGGGGAACACCAGCAGGCCGAGCACCAGAAACATCCCGATCTGCGCCAGCCACGCGAGCGCATCGTGCACCCGGAGCAGGCCGGCGTGGTAGGGCAGGGGCGCGTTGCCGAGGAGCATGCCGGCCAGGTACACGGCGAGGAAGCCACTCCCGTGGAGCAGCGTGGTGACGCCGTACGCCAGCAGGGCGAGCGCGAGCGAGAGCGCCGAGTACAGACCGCCGCTCGGCAGCGGATTGCGGCGCAGCAGCTCCCGCCCGCCCAGGCCGACGCCGATGCCGAGCGCGGTGCCGACGAGCAGCTGGACCGCGATCTCGAGCGCGATGCGCGCCGGCTCCAGCGCGTCACCCGCCCCGCTCACCAGAGCGGTGCTCAGCGTCACCGTCAGGATGACCGCGACCGGATCGTTGAGGCCGGACTCGAGCTCCAGCGTGGTGCCCACCCGCCGCTTGAGCTGGAGCCCACTGCCGCGGAGCACGGCGAACACTGAGGCCGCGTCGGTGGACGACACCACGGCCCCCAGCACCAGCGCCTGCGGCCAGTCGAGGCCCCACCAGTGCGCCGGCACCGCGATGGCGAGCGCGGTGAGCACCACGCCTATCGTGGCGAGGACCGTGGCCGGCGCCCAGGTGCGCCGGAGCGCCGCGAGCGGGGTGTTGAGCCCGCCGTCGAACAGGATGAGGGCCAGCGCCAGCGAGCCCAGGCGGAACGCGAACCGGTAGTCCTCGAAGGCGATCCCGCCGATGCCCTCGGACCCGGCGAGCATGCCGATGAGCAGGAACAGGAGCGCGATCGGCACCCCGATCCGCTGCGACGCCCGGCTGAACAGGACGCTTGCGGTCATCAGGACGCCGGCTGTGGTCAGCAGCAGGGCGGTGCCGAACGGCTCGCTCGTGGGCATCGCACTAGTATACTTGTCCCCATGACCCACGAGAGCTTCGCGGCCCTGCTGGCGCTGGTCGGGATCGTGATCATCGTCTCCTCCCTGCTGTCGGGCGCGGTGGAGCGGACCGGCCTCCCGCTGGTAGTCATCTTCCTCATAGTCGGCGCCGCCCTGGGCCCCTCGGGCCTTGGACTGGTTGATCTGACTCTCGAGTCGCCCGCGCTGCAGGCGATCGCGACGCTCGGGCTCGTGCTGGTGCTGTTCAGCGACGCCATCGGGGTCGACATCGGCGAGATCCGGCAGCAGCGCCGGCTCGCCGTGCTGGTGCTCGGACCCGGGACGCTCCTGCCCGCCCTGTTCATCACCTTCGCCGCCTGGGTGCTCCTTGGTCTGAGCCTCCCCGCTGCCGCCATTCTGGGAGCGGCCCTGGGCTCGACCGACCCGGTGCTGCTCCGGACCCTCCTCCGCCACCCCGCGCTTCCGCCCTCGGCCAGGCTCGCGCTCCGGATCGAAAGCGGGATGAACGACGCGATCCTGCTCCCGATCGTCGTCCTGTCCATGCTCGCGCTCCGCGCCGGGGGCGTGGCGCCTGCCCGGGAGCTCGGCAGCCACGCCGTTGGCCTGTTCCTGCTCGGACCGCTGCTGGGGGTGTTCTCGGGCTGGGTGGCGATCACCCTGCTCGACACGGTGCGGAAGAAGGTGGGCGTCCGGCGGGACTACGAGTCGCTGTACGCCCTGGGCGTGGCATTCACGGCGTACGCCGCCGCGGAAGCGGTGGGCGGAAGCGGATTCCTCGCCGCGTTCGCGGCGGGTCTGGTGATCGCGGCGCTCGACGTCGAGCTGTGCGACTGCTTCCTCGACTACGGCGAGGCGTCGGCCGAGATGTTCCTGCTGTTCACCTTCGTGGCGTTCGGGGCGGGGCTCATCTGGACCGGCCTGAGCCTGCTGGCCGACTGGCGCATCATCGTCTTCGCCGCGGTGGCGCTCTCGGTGCGGACGCTGGTGCTGCTGCCGGTGCTCGGCGCCTCGGGCGTGGACGACCGGAGCCGCCGCATCATCGCGCTGTTCGGCCCGCGGGGCCTGAGCTCACTGCTGCTGGTGCTGCTGCCGGTGTTCGCGGGCGTGCCGGGATCGGAGCAGCTCTTCACCATCACCTGCCTGGTGGTGCTGCTCTCGGTGGTGATCCACGGTGGAGGCATGGCGCTCTACCTCCAGCGGCATGGGGCACCGGGCGGGGTGGCGGGCGCGCCCGCGGCAGCCGCGGCTTCTCCGGCGCCGAAAGCGACCAGCGCCGCATTGGCGAGCGCGGACGCGGGCCTCGCCTCGCGCCCCTCCCTCGCGGACACGCTGGCGCACCCGACCCCGCAGCCGTTCCCGGCCGCGGTGCGACCCGCGTCGGCCAGCGCGCCGGTGCCCGAGCGGATCACCATCCAGGAGTTCCGCGACCTGCACCGCTCGGGCGAGCCCATCATCGTGCTCGACGTGCGGACCGAGCGCAGCTACCGGGATGATCCAGAGATCGGCGTGGGCGCCATCCGGTTCCCGCCGGACGACGCCGTCCGGCTGGCCCGCGAGCGACGACTCGACCCGAACGCCACGCTCGTCCTGTACTGTACCTGACAGGACGAAGCCACAAGCGCCCGGGTGGCGCGAGAGCTTCGTCGAGCGGGATGGAAGAAGGCCCGGGCCCTGACGGGTGGCTGGGGCGCGTGGAAGGGGGCGGGGTTGCCGGTGGAGCCCAAACAGGCGTAAGGGTGAGCGGGGTGGCCGGAGTCACCCTGAACGCAGTGAAGGGGGCATGAGCCGACGCATGCCCCCTTCGCTTCGCTCAGGGTGACTCCGGCCACCTCTCGCTCACCGCTCACCGTCCGGCTATTTCGCCTGCGCCGGCAGCTGAATCATCGGCATCGCGCTCCCGCTCACCTGCGGCATCTGACCGTTCCACCGCTTGCTCATCTCGTATTGGACCAGCGTGGGCGTGATACTCTCGCTCAGCAGCCGGTTGGCCTTGGCCTGCGCCTCGGCCTCGGCCAGGATCGCCTTGGCGCGGCCCGCGGCCTTGATGGAATCACCCTGGGCCTGGAACTGATTCTTCTGCAGCTCGTTCTGGGCCGTGAGCGCCTGCTGCTGCATCACGTTCTTCTGATTGATGGCCTCGATCACCGACGGCGGCGCGCGGAGCTCGTTGATGGTGAACTGCTTCACGAGGATCCCGTAGGCCGACAGCCGGTCCTCGAGCAGCTTGGTGACGCGGCCGGTGACTTCGGCCTTCTTGGGTCCGATGATCGCGGCGATCTCCTCGTTGCCCACCACCTCCTGCAGGGCCTGACGGATCGCCTGCTTCACGTAGGTGTGCTGGATGGTGCCGATGTCGGTGCGGAAGGTGGAGTAGAGCGCCGGCACCAGCATCGGATCCAGCTCGAACGACATGGAGACATCGAGCGACAGCGGCTGGCCCTCGACGCTGTTGACGTTGATCTCGTCGTTGCCCTGCGAGCCGCGGGTGAGCACCAGCGTCTGCATGAACGTCGGGTACTCCTCGATGCCGGTCGTGAGCGGGTTCCTGGCGTGGAGCCCCGGGCTCAACGGCGTCTTGTCCACGCCGCCGCCCACCCGGTGGATCACGATGCCCACGTGCCCCGGATTGATGTAGGTCATGGCCGTCGGCAGGAGCACCAGCAGTGCGAGCAGACCCGCGCCCAGCGCCGCCAGACGGGCCAGCTTGGCGAGCCCCGACCCATCGGACGCGTTCAGGCTACTCATGTAAGGCCTCCTTGTAACAAGCCGGACAGATGCGGCTGCCGGACGGCAGGCGCACCATCTCTTCCTCCCGCTGCAGGCCGTGAATCGGGCACTCCAGATCCAGCGTGTGCTCGATCCGCCGGCGGTTCGCGTCCTGCCTCAGCCTGAGCCCCAGCGGCGTCCACCGGAGCAGGGCATAGAAAAGGAGGGCGGCCACCGTCGCGATCAGCGCGACGAACAGCGCACCCTCCATGATGATCCCGATCATTCCTCCACCTTGGTTGGCAGAGCATCCCCAGGGGACCGCTCAAATATACCGGACCCCGTCCGCCCGGTGCAGAGGTCCCGGGCATGGGGGTTGCCAAGTTGGCTGCCAGGCCGGCTGACGAGGCCCTCGCGGCGGCTGCACGTATCGGCACACGACGGACAATTCCAACCAGATCAACGAGTTCCTCACGGAGGCTGAGCCATGCGGGTCACGCATTACGCAAGGCGGCTGGTCGCGGCCGGCATCACTGCCCTGGTGGTTGCCGCGTGTAGCGGCGACAGCAGCGCGCCCACCGAGTTCAATGCGCAGGGCACCACGGCCGACATGGCGGCGGCCCAGTCCGCGTTCCAGGGACCCCAGGTCTCGAGCTACACGGCGCTGAGCCCAGCCATAACGGCGGTGCTCGGTGGATCGGCGGTGCTCAAGACCTCGGCGTTTGCCATCCGCGGGACAGACGCCACCCGCGCGGCCCGCGATCTTGCCGCCATCGTCCCGCGCGGCGGCGCGATCCAGGCTGTCGTCATGGCGATCCCTCAGCAGTACCTGGGCACCACCTTCGTGTGGGACGTGGCCAGCAGCGCGTACGTCGCCTCCAATCTGACGGGCGCGCCCAGCCAGGGCGTGCGCTTCCTTCTGTACGCGGTCGATCCGGTGCTGCAGCAGCCGGTCGACCCGCTGGTCGAAGTGGGATACGTAGACGTCACGGACCACGGGACCGCGAGCACGGTGGACGTGAACGTGAGAGTGGTCGAGGGCAACGTGGTATATCTCGACTACGACGTCACCGCCCATGCTACGTCCACCACGAGCGGTGTGATTCAGATCAGCGGGTACGCGTCCGACGGCGCGACGCTGGCCAACTTCGAGCTCGGCCTCACCGTCACGCAGACGAGCACATCGGAGACGCTTGCCTTCAGCTACCGCGTGAACGTGCCGTCGCGGAGCCTGACGCTCACCTGGACGATCACCATGACGGGCACTGGATCGAGTGATTACACTGCCACGCTCGATTTCGTCGTGAACGGGCCGAACGGCAACGTCCGGCTGACCGGCAGCTACGGCGTGAGCGTGCAGACGCTGACCATTCGGGTGAACGGCGCGGTCTTCGCCACGGTCGACATGACCGGTGCCGAGCCGGTGATTACCGATGCCAACGGTCAACCGCTCTCGTCCGACGACGAGGCCTCGATGCAGGCGATCGTCGAGTTCTTCGAGGGCTCGGGCGGAATGCTGGAGGGCATCACGGGGCTGTGAGCCGGCTCCGGTTACGAACACGCGAAGGCCCGGCCACTTCGGCCGGGCCTTCGTCATTGATGAGTCACCCTGAACGAAGTGAAGGGGGCATGCCCTAACTCATGGCCCCTTCGCTGCGCTCAGGGTGACTCGGACGCTGCGTTCAGGGTGACTCGAGCGTAAGCCTCACCCGCCGCCGCCGAGCCACCCCTTCCCGGCGATGAGCTCGCGGACCAGATCCTCGCTGGTGCGATCGGCCGCCTCCGCGGCGAAGTTGGTCACCACCCGGTGGCGGAGCACCGCCGGCGCTACGGTGCGGACGTCGTCGAGGTCCGCCATCGGCCGGCCCGCGAGCGCGGCCCGGGCCTTGGCGCCGAGCACCAGGTACTGCGAGGCGCGTGGGCCGGCGCC
>DATEJD010000057.1:0-2233 GCA_035278325.1 Gemmatimonadales bacterium
TCGCCGAGCGGCTCGGCCATGAGCCGGCTGGGCATCAGCGTCGAGCCGGTCACGCCCGACGCGGCGCAGCAGCTCAACATCCCCGCCGATTCGCGCGGCCTGATCGTCACCGACGTCACCCCCGGCGGCCCCGCCTGGGAGGTTCTGTTCGACGACCCGCAGCGGGGCGGCCCCGACATCATCCTCTCGGTCGAGGGCAAGCCAGTGAGGACCGAGACCGACTTGCGGAAGGCCTTGGCGAGCGAGAAGCCGGGCAGCATCGTGACCCTGCGTGTCTTCAATCCCCGGGCGCAGTCCCGGCGGGTGGAGCGAATCCGGCTGGCCGAACCGAAGTAAGGCCGACCGGATGCCAGGGTGAAACGAGGGGGAGGGCCAGCCGGCCCTCCCCCTCGTTGGTTTGGAGCGTGATTCATGTCTCCTCCCCGCCCCCGGAAGGGTGCTAAGTTGTCTCCACGGAGGCCAGACGCTTACCCCCGGAGGACCCATGACGACCAGCCAGGCGACTGACTGGATGAACCATCCCGTGATCCGAGCCCTGGTTGACCAGGCCGCCACCCTCGCGCTCGAAGAGCGGATTACGCTGGTCAAAGGGCTGATTCCCGGTATCGCCGATGCCCTGTCCGAGGAGGAGTACGAGCAGTTCGTGGCCTTCATCCGGCTCAAGGGGGAGCGCTTCCAGGAGGCCAAGTCCCACCCCGGGGAGGGACGGGCGGAGCGTCACATTCCCGGCGAGCGTGACCTGGAGGGGCGCTGAGACTACCTTCTCGTCACCCAAACCACGGTCGGGAGCGCGAATGCCGCAATGGAGCCACGGGGCGCTGATGGCTGGCCTGCTCGGGATGGCCGCCTGTGGAGGCGAGCGTGAAGCCGCGCCCGCCAGCGCGACGGAGGCCAGGACGCCGACGGCCGGAATCGCAGAGAAGGTTGCCCAGTATACTCCGGTTCGCCTCACCGCGGACCTGAGCCGCCTGTCAGACAATGAGCGGCGGATGCTTCCGCTCCTGATCGACGCCGCCACCGCCATCGACACGATGTACCGGCAACAGTACTACCCTGCCCTGGATTCGCTGCTCAAGGCCACGCCCGATGCCGCGACCCGCCGGTACGTGGAGATCAACTACGGACCGTGGGATCGGCTGGACGGCAACAAGCCGTTCATTCCCGGCGCCGGTCCCCGTCCGCCCGGCGCGGCACTCTACCCGCCGGACGTCACCAAGGAGGAGGTCGACGGGCATCCCGACCTGCTCGGCCAGTACACCGTGGTTCGGCGGGACAGCGCGGGCCGCCTCACGGCGATCCCGTATCACCAGGCGTACGCCGAGCCGATGACCCACGCCGCGGCACGCCTCCGGGAAGCAGCCCGACTGGCCGACGATGCCGGGCTCCGGCGCTATCTCGAGCTCCGCGCCCGAGCGCTGGAGACCGATGACTACCAGCCCAGCGATTTCGCGTGGCTGGACATGAAGACCAACACCATCGACGTGGTCATCGGCCCGATCGAGACCTACATCGACAACCTGACCGGCCACAAGACGGCCGCCGAGTCCTACGTGCTGGTCAAGGATAAGGCCTGGAGCGCCCGGCTGGCGCGGTACGCCAGGCTCCTGCCCGCGCTCCAGCGTGGCCTTCCGGTGCCGGACGCATACAAGCGTGAGCGGCCCGGCACCGACTCCGACCTCAATGCCTACGACGCGGTGTATTACGCCGGTGACGCCAACGCCGGCTCCAAGACCATCGCCATCAACCTGCCCAACGACGAGCAGGTGCAGCTCCGGAAGGGCACCCGGCGGCTGCAGCTCAAGAACGTCATGCAGGCCAAGTTCGAGAAGGTACTGGTGCCCATCGCCCAGGTGCTCATCGCCGACGATCAGCAGGGTCACATCAAGTTCGACGCGTTCTTCGCCAATGTGATGTTCCACGAGGTGGCCCACGGGCTCGGCATCAAGCGCACCATCGACGGCAAGCGAACCGTGCGGGAAGCGCTCAAGGAGCAGGCCGGCGCGCTCGAAGAGGGGAAGGCAGACATCCTGGGGCTCTACATGGTGACGCGGCTGCTGGAGCAGAAGGAGCTGACCGGCACCACGCTCGAGGACCACTACGTGACCTTCCTCGCGAGCATCTTCCGCTCCATTCGCTTCGGCGCCGGCGACGCGCACGGGCGCGCCAACGCCGCCCAGCTCTCCTACTTCGCCGAGCGCGGCGCGTTCACGCGCGACAGCGCCACCGGACGGTA
>DATEJD010000058.1:0-2089 GCA_035278325.1 Gemmatimonadales bacterium
TGCCCTGCTCGGTGAAGCTCCCATCGGTGAGGCCGGCGAAGTACAGGTACCCCGCCCCGCCGGCGCCCGCGGCCGGGAGCACCAGGCATCCCTGGCTGGCGGCATCGACGAGTGCGCTGGCACCCACGGCCAGAGTCGTCGGGGAGGCCGTCGAACAGTCCACGGTCTGCGGCGTATTGGGATCGCTGCTGCCGCAGGCCGCAAGCAAGGCCGCGCCGGTCAGCAGCGCCCATCGAGCGTCGAAGAGGGTCACGGGACGGGGCTCCGTGCGATCACGAGGGAGGGGGACCAGCCCCGAGCAAGATAAGGAGCCACAACGGGTTTTGACAATCGCTCGGGGCGCCGATAGCTTCTGGCGGTGCCCGACGATAGCTGGTTGGCCGGGGTCCGATTCGGGGCCGACGGACTGGTCCCTGTGGTGGCCCAGGAGAGCCGCTCGGGCGACGTTCTGATGCTCGCCTGGGCCAACCGGGAGGCCCTGGAGCGGTCGGCCGCCACCGGGCAGGCCCACTACTACAGCCGGTCCCGCGGCACCCTCTGGCGCAAAGGCGAGACGTCCGGCCATCGGCAGGTCATCCGGGAAATCCGGATCGACTGCGACGGCGATACGGTGCTGTACCGGGTCGAGCAGACCGGCCCCGCCTGCCACACCGGCGCCCGGACCTGCTTCTCGTCGGTCGTCCGGGGCGGGGCCGCCGCCGAGGCCGCCGATCCGGGCGGCCATCTGTTGAGCCGGCTGGCCTCCACGATCGCCCAACGGGCCGCCGAGCGGCCCGCGGGCTCGTATACGGTCCAACTGCTCGATCGCGGAGTGGCCAAGGCCTCGCAGAAGGTGGGCGAGGAAGCGGTCGAGGTCGTCGTGGCGGCGAATGCGGAGGAGCCCGAGCGTCTCGCGTCCGAGGCGGCCGATCTCCTCTATCATCTTCTGGTGCTGCTCCAGGCTCGTGGTGTCCCGCTGGACGCCGTGCTGAGCGAGCTGGAGCAGAGGGAGCAAAGTCGGTAAGCGGTGAGCGGTAAGCGGTGAGCGGGAACGGAGTCACCCCGAACGAAGTGAGGGGGGCATGCCCCAACGCATGGCCCCTTCGCTTCGCTCAGGGTGACTCACCTTCCCGCTCACCGCTCACCGCTGACCGCTCACCGCAAAGCCATGTCCTTCGTCCACCTCCACACCCACAGCGAATACTCGTTGCTCGACGGGGCCAGCCAGATCCCCGATCTGGTCGCCCACGTCAAGAAGCTCGGCATGGACAGCCTGGCCGTCACCGACCACGGCAACATGCACGCGGCCTGGTCGTTCTACGAGGAGGCCAAGGCCCAGAAGATCCGGCCCATCCTTGGCTTCGAAGCTTATCTCGCCTTCGGTCCCCGGCAGGCCCGCGAGAAGCCGCCCACCGCGCCGGCCGCGTACAGTCATCTCGTCCTGCTGGCCAAGAACCGCACCGGCTACAAGAACCTGGTGCGGCTGACCTCGATCGGGTTCACCGAGGGATTCTACCGGCGGCCGCGGATCGATAAGGAGTCCCTCCAGCAGCACAGCGAGGGGATCGTGTGCCTGGCCGCGTGTCTCTCGGGCGAGGTGTCGCTGCACCTGCGCCAGGGCAAGTACGACGAGGCCAAGCGGTGCGCTGAGTGGTTCGCCCGCCTGTTCGGGCCCGACGGGTTCTGGCTCGAGGTGCAGCAGCACGGCATTGCCGAGGAGCGGCTGGTGGCCGAGGGGATGCTCCGGCTGGGACAGGAGCTGGGCATCGGCGTGGTGGCCACCAACGACGCCCACTACCTGCGTCGCGAGGACGCGGAATCGCACGACGTGCTGCTCGCCATCGGCACCGGGAGCGACCTCGACGATCCCAAGCGGTTCCGCTTCACGGGCGAGGAGTCCTACGTCAAGTCCGAGAAGGAGATGAAGGCCCTCTTTCCGGACCATCCCGAGCTCCTGGCCAACACGCAGAGGGTGGCCGACCTCTGCGAGTTCGACTTCGAGAAGCGCTATTTCCTGCCCGGCTTCCCCCGCCCCGCGGGCTATGCCACCGACGAGGTGCTGCTCGGCGACCTGGCCCGACGCGGCGCCGAGCGCCGCTACGGCACGCCG
>DATEJD010000059.1:0-2046 GCA_035278325.1 Gemmatimonadales bacterium
GCCCCCGCGCCCCCAGCGGACGACTCGGCTCGGCGGTTGGCGCCGCCCGCCGTCGCGTACAGCCACGGCTGGATGCCGCTCGCCAGCACTGGCGTCGACCGATTCCTCAAGGCGCACCCGGAGTACGACGGTCGCGGCATCCTCATCGGCATTCTCGATACCGGCATCGACCCGGCGGTTCCCGGGCTCACCACGACCTCGACCGGCAGTCCCAAGGTGCTCGACCTTCGCGACTTCTCCAGCGAGGGCGCGGTGCCGCTCACGCGCATCTCACCGGTCGGGGATTCGGTGCAGGTCGGGGGGCACTGGCTCCGCGGATTCGGCCGAGTGGTGGCCCTGAACGCGACCGGTCCGTACTACGGCGGCACCATTGCGGAGATTCCGCTCGGCGATCCGCCGGCTGCCGACCTCGATGGCAACGGAACCGTGGGCGACACGCTGCCCGTGGTGGTCACGCGCGCGAGCGATGGATGGGTGGTGCTGGCCGACGCCAACGGGGACGGGTCGCTGGTCAACGAGCGGCCGGTGCACGACTATCTCATCGGCCGCGAGACCTTCGGCTGGAGCCACGCCGGCCGCCAGCCGCGCGTGACGATCGCGGCCAACTTCGCCGATTCCGCCGGCGCGCCCACACTTGATCTGGTGTTCGACACGGGCGCGCACGGCACGCATGTGAGCGGGATCGCCGCCGGCCACGATATCTACGGCGTGGCCGGGTTCGACGGGGTGGCCCCCGGCGCGCAGCTCATCGGCCTCAAGATCGCCAACAGCGCGCAGGGAGGCGTCACCACCACCGGCAGCATGGAGCGCGCGCTCGACTACGCCATCAGGTTCGCGCAAGCGCGGCGGCTGCCGCTGGTGCTCAATCTGAGCTTCGGCGTCGGGAACGAGATCGAGGGCCAGGCGCGCATCGACGGCATCGTGGACTCGGTGCTGACGGCGCACCCCGAGCTGGTGCTCACGATCAGCGCGGGCAACGACGGCCCCGGCCTCTCCACCATCGGCTTTCCCGGCAGCGCGATCCGGGCGATCAGCGTCGGGGCCACGCTGCCGGGGAGCTTCCTCCCAACCGGCCCCACCGGCGCGCCTCCGCCCGATCGCCTGGCCTACTTCAGCTCGCGCGGCGGTGAAGTCGCGCGCCCCGACCTGGTCACGCCGGGCGTCGCCTACAGCACGGTGCCGCGCTGGAACGCGGGCGACGAGGTCAACCAGGGCACCAGCATGGCCGCGCCGCATGCCGCGGGGCTGGTGGCGCTGCTCGAGTCCGGTCTGACGCAGGAGAAGAAGCCCATCGTCGCGCGGGTCATCCGCCAGGCCCTCATGGTCACGGCCCAGCCCACGCCCGGCGCGACCATCGTCGATGAAGGCACCGGCGTGGCCGACGTGGACCGGGCGTTCCGCTGGCTCGCGAGCGGCCTGGCGACGACGCCTGAAATCCAGGTCCGCGCCGTCGGCCCCGGCGACGTGACGGGCGCCGTGCTCCGCGGCCGGAACGGCGCGGCGGACACCACGCAGAGCTTCGAGCTTCGGCGGCCAGCCGGCGCGGCTCCCGCCACGTACACCCTCCGGAGCGACGCACCCTGGCTCGTGGCGCCCCCCAGCCTCACGCTCCGCGGCGAGCGGACCCCGGTCCAGCTCCGGGTGGCGCGGCACGCGCTCCCGGCCGATGCGGCGGCGGTTGGCACGGTGACCGGCTGGACGGCCGACACGCTCGCCGGACCGGCCTTCCGGCTGGTGACGACGGTGATCGGCTCGGCCCCGCTCGCGGACGGCACCCACACCCTGCGCGACAAGGTGTCGGTGCCCGCCGGCGGATCGCTGCGCACCTTCTTCCAGGCCGACAGCGGCCGCCCGTTCGCGCTCACGGTCGAGACCAACGGCCGGGCCGAGCGGGCGCTGGCTTTCCTGCACGAGCCCGACGGCATGCCGTTCCGCGATGAAGGCGCTCGCACCGCCGGGTTCGGTCCCCAGTCGGCCGAGTACGAGGCCGACTCGCGGGACGTGGTGAGCGGCGCGTACGAGGCGGTGGTGGTGGCGCCGCCGACT
>DATEJD010000060.1:0-3214 GCA_035278325.1 Gemmatimonadales bacterium
CGCCGGGACCGTCAATCAGGCCGGATCACTGCGGGTCCAGGTGACCGGCACCGGCGAGCAGACGGCGCTCGCGGGGATCATGCGGCTGGTCGAGCAGGCCCAGACCAGTCGCTCGCGCGCCCAGGCCCTGGCCGATCGAGCAGCGTTCTGGCTGACCATCGCGGCCATCGCGGCGGGGGTGGTGACCTTCCTGGCCTGGATGGCACTGCGCGGCGACCCGGCATTCGCCGTCGAGCGTCTGGTCACGGTGCTCGTGATCTCGTGCCCTCACGCGCTGGGCCTGGCCGTGCCGTTGGTCATCGCGATCTCGACGACGCTGGGCGCGCGCGGCGGACTGCTCGTCCGCGACCGGCGGGGTCTGGAGGAAGCCAGGAATCTCACCGCGATCGTGTTCGACAAGACCGGGACCCTCACCAGGGGCGAGTTCGGGGTGGTGGGTATCGTGACCACCGGGGAGATCGACGACCGGGAGGCGCTCCGGCTGGCGGCCGCGGTCGAGCGGGACTCGGAGCACACCATTGCCCAGGGGATTGTGCGGTCGGCCAAGGAGCGCGGCGTGGCGGTTCCCGGCGCTTCGAGCTTCCAGGCCATCCCGGGCGTAGGCGTGCAAGCGACCGTCGACGCCCGTTCGCTCCTGATGGGCGGTCCAGCACTCCTCAAAGCCCGTCGGGTCGCATTGCCGCCCCCGCTGAGTGCCGCGATGGACCAGGCGGCGCAGCGAGGGCAGGCCGCCATCTTCCTCCTCCAGGCATCCGGCGATGGATCGAACGCGCGGCCGCTGGCGGCGTTCATCGTCGCGGATGTGGTCCGGCCGGAATCGAAGCCCGCCGTGGACGAGCTGCACGCCCAGCGAATCAAGGTCGTGATGCTGACGGGTGACGCCCGACCGGTCGCTCAGGCAGTGGCCGCCGAGCTGGGCATCGACACGGTGTTCGCGGAGGTGCTGCCGCAGGACAAGGTGGGCAAGCTTCGGGAGCTTCAGCGCGCGGGCGAGCGAGTCGGAATGGTAGGGGACGGGGTAAACGACGCCCCGGCGCTTGTCTCAGCGGACGTGGGCGTGGCCATTGGCGCCGGCACCGATGTCGCCGTCGAAGCTGGTGACATCGTGCTGGTGCGCAGCGACCCTCGCGACGTACCCCGGATCGTGCGTCTCAGCCGGGCGTCGTACCGGAAGATGGTGCAGAACCTCTGGTGGGCGGCAGGCTACAACGTGGTGGCGATTCCGCTGGCGGCCGGGGTGCTGGCGCACCAAGGTATTCTCCTCTCGCCCGCCGTAGGGGCCGTGCTCATGTCATTGAGCACGGTCATCGTCGCGATCAACGCGCAGCTGCTGCGGCGGGCGGCCGTCTAGGGCCTGTGCAGCTGATCGAGCCAGCGCTCGATGTGAGCGCTGAGCACCGGCAGCGGAATATTCCCGCTCTCCAGCACCCGATCGTGGAACTGCCGGATGTCGAACCGGCTGCCCAGACGCGTCTCGGCTTCCTTCCTGAGCCGCTCGATCTCCAATCGACCCACCATGTACGATGTCGCCTGGCCGGGATTGGCGATGTAGCGGTCGACCTCCGATTCGATCGTCTGCCGATCGTACATGAGATGCGACAGCATGTAGTCGATGGCCTGTTGGCGGGTCCAGCCGAGGACGGCGAGACCGGGATCCACCACCAGGCGCGCAGCCCGCAGCGCCTGCTCGTCGAGCTCACCGAAGCGGTACAGGTCCGAGGAATACAGTCCCATCGTGTCGGCCAGCCGCTCGGCATAGAGCGCCCATCCCTCGCCGAACCCGCTGAAGAACAAGTACCGGGTGAGCGGGTGAGCCCCCGGGCGCTCCTGCGCTATGGCCCCCTGGAGGTGGTGGCCCGGGATCGTCTCGTGAAAGGCGGTGCCCTCGAGCGGGGGCTTGAGCTGCGGCGGGTTGACCCCCGCGTTGATCCGCCAGCGGCCGGGCCGGCTCCCGTCCGGCGTTCCGGACACGTACGAGTTGGGACAACCCGACTTCTCCTCGAATGGCAAGCATGGATCCACGATCACGTCCGACCGCGGCAGCCGGCCGAACCAGCGAGGCATGGCCGCCTTGGCCCTGGCCACCGCGCTCTCCGCCGTGCGGATGATCTCGTCGCGGCTGTGGAACATGAGCGCGCTGTCGCTTCGGAGACGATCGAACAGGGTGGGGAAGTCGGTGGTGTGGAACAGTCGCTCCGCCAACGGGCGCATCTCGGCCTCGATGGCTGCCATCTGGTCCCGGCCGAGCTGCGCCAGCGCCGCCGGATCGAGATCGCGGGTGGTCGAGGCACGGACCCGCGCGCGATAGCACTCGACGCCGTGAGGGAGACTGGACAAGGCGGTCGTCGCGCGGGCGTGGGGGAGGTAGTCGGTGGCCAGGAACTCGCGGTATCGCCGCACCGCCGGGACGACCTCGTGCTCCACGACCGCGTACACCGAATCGCGGAAGCCGGGCGTCGAGTCGCGGTCGGCCAGGCTGCTCAACGGCGACTGGGCGACCGGGAAGCGCAGAATGGCGTCGACCTGCTCCAGCACGGCCTGCGCGTTCCCACGGGGCTGCACAAAACCGGTCCGTATGCCTTCCCGCAGGTTGCCGATCTCGGTATCGAGGTACCCGGGGATCGCGCGCCAGCGGGCCAACGCCGCGGCTCGGCGGTCGGGCGTGCCGAGCGGCTGAAGCTGAGCCACCACCGGGAGCGTGATCTGCCATCCGTTCTGCTGGTCGAGCGCCAGCAGCTCAGGGTGGCAGACCCGGGTTCCGTGGGAGGCCTCGAGCGTTTCGCGCAGCACGCCGTAGGTGGCCTCCTCGGGTCGATCGGCGAGGGCCTCCGCTCGGATGCTCCGGAGGTCGGCCAGCCAGTGGTCCTCCTTGGCGCGCCACCGCCGGATATCCGCCGGCGCGTTGGGATCCAGGCGATCGAGCGGGGCGTCCGGCACGCCCTCGAACAGTGCGGTGACCGGATAGGTCTGGACCCGGGACCTGAAGTAGTCGTCGGCCAGGGCATCGAGTCGCTGGGCCTGCTCGTCCGGGGCGGAGGACGTGGGGGACGCGGACCTGGAAGCGCCTCCGGCACAGGCCAGGAGCGAGAGGGCGAGTCCGGCGGTCGTCAGGTTTGCCAGGCCTGTGCAGGCTTCTTTAAGAGCAAGTTTCAAGTACCGCTCCTCCCACGAGTCACCCTGAGCCCTGGCTTCGCCCAGGGTAAACTCCGCGAAG
>DATEJD010000061.1:0-8344 GCA_035278325.1 Gemmatimonadales bacterium
TGTCCCCGGGCACGTTCGCCGAGGCCGAGAAGCTGGCCCAGGTGACCCTGACCGGTCCCGAGCGCGAGATGGCGGCCACGAGCTGGCCCAAGTCGCTGGCCCCGCTGCTCGAGCGGCGGGTAGGCCCGCGCAAGGTGGCGCTCGAGGCCACGCACGCTCCGGCCTCGCGGTGGGACCCGGTGCTCTCGCCCGGGGACCCGGGCCCCCGGCAGACACGGTTCGTGCGGAGCTCGGGTAACCCCGGCCCGCTGCCATCCAGCGACGACGCCATCGCCTTCGCGCCGCTCACCCAGCTGTCGCGCTGGGTCGAGCAGCGGAAGCTGAGCTCCGAGCGCCTCACCCGCATCTACCTGGATCGCATCCATCGGTTCGACCCCAAGCTCCGCTGCATCATCACCCTCGTCGAGGAGCCGGCGCTGGCGCGGGCCCGGCAGGCCGACGCGGAGATCGGCCGGGGAAAGTATCGCGGGCCGCTGCACGGTATTCCGTTCGGCGTGAAGGATCTGCTCGATACGGCCGGCATTCCGACCACCTACGGCGCGGAGCCATTTCGAAACCGGGTTCCGGCCCGGGATTCGGTCGTGGTCCGGCGCCTGTACGACGCGGGGGCGGTGCTGGTGGCCAAGCTGAGTCTGGGCGCGCTGGCGCTCAACGATATCTGGTTCGGCGGCCAGACCATGAACCCGTGGCTGCTGGAGGAGGGCGCCTCGGGCTCGAGCGCGGGCCCCGGCGCGGCGACCGCCGCGGGGCTGGTCGGCTTCTCGATCGGAAGCGAGACCGGCGGCAGCATCGTGAGCCCCTCAATGCGGTGCGGCATCACGGGCCTCCGGCCTACGTTCGGGCGGGTGGCGCGGACCGGCGCGATGACCCTGTGCTGGTCGCTGGACAAGCTGGGCCCGATGACCCGCGGCGTCGAGGACAGCATGCTGGTGCTCCAGGCCATCACCGGGCCCGACGCAGGCGACCCGTCGAGTGTGCCGAGCCGGCTCGACTTCGACGCGGCGGCTCCGGTCAAGGGACTCAGGGTCGGATACTTCCCGGCTTGGATGAGGCAGAGCCCGGCCACCGATGTCGACCGGGCCGCGCTGGAGGCATCGGGGCGACTGGGGATGGTGCCGGTCGAGGTACAACTGCCTGATTGGCCCTACGGCTCGCTGCTGCACATCCTGTTCAGCGAGGCCGCGGCCTCGTTCGAGGACCTGACCGAGAGCGGCCAGGACGACCAGCTCAAAGTGCAGGTCCCCGACGCCTGGCCCAATCTGTTCCGGATGTCCCGGTTCCTGTCCGCGGTGGACTTCGTCCAGGCGGACCGGCTTCGTCGCAGGGTGGCCCGCGAGATGGCGCGGGTGATGTCTGGGGTGGACCTGCTGCTGGTGCCCTCATTACGGGACGAGATGCTCAACATCTCGAACGCTACCGGACACCCCTCGCTCACGTTCCGGACCGGTTTCGTCGACGTGACCACGGCGCGGAGCGACTGGGCACCCGATCCCAACAACCCCCTGCCGACCTTCAATCCTCCGCGGCGGGTGCCCCACGGGGTCACGCTGATTGGCCGGTTGTTCGATGAGGGCACCATAGCGCGTGCAGGCATGGCGCTGGAGCGAGCATTCGGTGTGAGCGGCGAACATCCGCCCGGGTTCTAGCGGCCCATGACTTGCGGTGAGTAAAGGGGCAGCCGGTTCCTACATCACACTGCGAGGCCCCATGCTCAAGCTGCTCGCCCACGGCCTGCTCGATCCCGATGGTGTCCACGCGCACTTCCGCGACGATTGTCCGCGGGTCCGGCACCTCCATCCCGGCGACATGCGTCCGGGCTTCACCCTGCGCCGCACGCAGTGCCCCGCTTGTACCCATGTGGCAGAACGCAAGAAATCGCGGAGCGCGGCGCGCTCGCGGTTCAACTAAGGAGCGCGCACCCGGCGGAGCGCGGCCCGGAGCTTCTGAATCAGTGGGGCCGCTCCCGCTTGAAGAAGAAGTGCACCTGCTCGCCTCGAGCCACGACCCCCACCAGCTCCCAGCCATCGGTGCCCAGGGCGTTCAGATCGTCCTCGGTGGGATGCGAGGAGCTCCCGGGCTCGCGCACCAGCTCCCGGTATTCCCAGCGGGACTCGACGTAGACCGAGGGCGGCTCGACGTGGGTGCCGCGGCGCTCGAGGGGACGGTGGGGCGTCGGGATCTCATGTTGTGGTGTCATCGGTGGTTCCCCCAGTGATAGGGCGATAGGGCGATAGGGCGATAGGGCGGCGCGAAGCTGGCGTAGGCCCTCATCCCGAGCAAAGCGAGGGACCTTCTCCGCGGGTATCGAAGCCTGTTCGAGAAGGTCCCTCGCTGCGCTCGGGATGAGGGGGCCTCGAACAGTTGGGGTCCCGTGGTCGGTTCACGTGTTACTCCGGGCCCGTTGGAGCAGGTCCACGAGTTGGTTGACCCGAGGGTCGACCAAGACCTCATCGAGCAGGCGGCTCATCGGCCGCTGCCAGTTGGGGCGATCGGAAGACCGCGTGCCGGGCAGGTTCACGCCCTGGTCCTCGAGCCACAGATCCTCCAACCACGGGACCACCAGCGGGCTGTCCGACCGACCCAGCCACGCCAGCAGCCGGGCCAGGAAGTCGCCCGGCTGGTCCGGCGAGCTCTCGAGCCCAGCGGCGAGCCACCCCACCGCTCGCGCCCGCTCCTCCCGAACATTGGGCGCCGCGCTCTGGGGCAGCAACCCGCAGCGCACCCGCTCGTCGATGTCGTTTCCGGCGAGCCAGCCGGCGAATGTCGGCGTATCGTGGGTGCCCACGAGCGCGACATTCGCCGCGGTCGGCGGCGACATCTCCGGCCCCGCCGAGGCCTGGAACTCGGCCAGGTACATGCCCCAGATCCGATGTCGCGGCAGCGCGTCGTCTATCTCGCGCGGCACGGTGCCCAGGTTCTCCCCTACGATCTCGCAGCGGTGGCGGTTCGACTCCAGCGTGAGGATGGCGAACAACTCCTCGGCCGGGTAGGACACGTAGGTGCCTTCATGCAGCTTCATTCCGTGGGGAATCCAGTAGAGCCGGGTGAAGGCCATGATGTGATCGACCCGGAGCACGCCGGCCAGCCCCGCCTGGTGGGCGATGGAGGCGGCCACATACCGATGACCTTCCCTCCGCGACGTTTCGGGCAGGATGGGCGGAAAGCCCCAGTCCTGGCCGCTGGGAAATCCCTGATCGGGCGGCGCGCCGACCGACATCCCGCCGGCGAACAGTGCCTGCCGCGACCAGACGTCATATCCGTCGGGATGCACGCCGACGGCGAGGTCCAGTCCCAGCCGCATCCCGTCGCGCTCGAGCCGTCGCCTGAGCTCCTGCAGCTGCTCTCGGGCCTGCGTCTGGGCGGTCAGGTGAAACCGCTCCTCGGCCGGATCGATATGCTCCGATTGAAGCGTGCCTGCGCGGGCCGGGCCGGGCCAGTCCCGCCAGTTGCGGCCAAGTCTGGCCTGCGCGCCACGGAATCGGGCGTAGCGCGCCAGCTCCGGGCCCACGCTATCGGGCGGCGCCACCGGGCAGGTGGCGAGTGCCGCTCTCACCTCGGCTTCGCCGCGCCGCACATCGAGCGTAGCGGGAGCGGCGGTGGGCTGGTTGGCCTCACCCAGATCGAGGATGAGCTCGGACCAGAAGAGCCGACTGACTGGAGCGTACGGGCTCGGCTCGGGCGGCTCACCGTTGAAGGTGGGAAGCAGGGGCAACACGGTAACGAGGTCGCCACCGTGCTCGCGAACCCAACCGCACACCGCCAGGAGGTCGCGGAGATCGCCGAGCGAGCGGCTTCGCGCCGAGCGCAGAGCTGCCAGATGCGTGCCGACACCCCAGCTCCGGGGTGAATCGGGCCGGCGCCAGGCCTGGACCGGCGCCGAGATGATGGTCGAGGTCTCGACTCCACCCGCGGCCGGGAGGCTCAGCCGGTAGTAGCCAGGATCGAGCCTACCCGGCAGGCGCAGCTGACCGGCTTCGGTTGTGATCGGGAGGACCTGACCTTCCGAGCTGGTGAGCTCAGCGCCGGCGCTACCGACGTATCGGAGCGCCAGCGCTCCGTCCCAGGCGACGATCACCGGAGGGAGGGCGCCCGTGACACTCGACGCGAGTCGAGCGCGCAGCGCCTCGGCGGCGTCGGCCGGCCGTTCGATCGATGCGCCGAGCGCGGCGCAGACCCGCACCAGCGTCTCGGGGGCGACGGTGACTCGCCGGCCAAGGCCGTCGGTGTACCGGGTATGCACGCCCATGGCCCGCGCCAGCGAGCGGAGCGCGCGCAGCTCTGCCTGGGTCGAGGAAGTCACCGGGTCAGATCAGCGGGACAAGAGGCCGAGAGACCGGCGCATGACTGTTCCTGAGTGCTGAAGTCGGGTCCCGGCTTGCCGAAGCGGGAGGCCCGACGCAGTGAGGCCGGCGTGCGGATGGGACTGCGCGAGAAGGTAAGCGCCCGGGGGGCGTCGGGCCAGCGGCTCTTGCGCCAGCGCCAAACGGCGCCGAACATACCCTCAACCTCCTGACCGCACGTGGGCGGCTGCCCATCCCTCCTCAGACCCCATCTCCGGAAGGACCGACGGTGCGCCTCATTCAACTCGGTGCGATCGACTACTCCATCCTGATCGTCTACTTCGCGTTCGTGATCGGCATCGGCTGGGCCCTCCGCCGATTCGTCCGGAGCAGCGAGGACTTCTTCCTTTCGGGCCGTTCCATTCCGTCCTGGATCGCTGGGCTGGCGTTCCTCTCGGCCAACCTGGGCGCGCAGGAGGTGATCGGGATGGCGGCCTCCGGCGCCAAGTATGGCATGATGACCAGCCATTTCTACTGGGTCGGCGCCATCCCGGCCATGGTGTTCGTCGGCATCTTCATGATGCCGTTCTACTATGGCTCGCGGGCGCGATCGGTTCCCGAGTATCTGCGGCTCCGGTTCGACGAGAAGACCCGCGGGCTCAATGCCATCACCTTCGCCGTGATGACGGTGTTCTCATCGGGCATCTCGATGTACGCCCTGGCCAAGCTGCTCGAGCTGGTGCTGGGGTGGAACTTCCACACCAGCGTCATCCTCTCGGCGATCATCGTGCTCGCCTACATCTTCCTCGGCGGGCTCACCTCGGCGATCTACAACGAGGTGCTGCAGTTCTTCCTGATCGTGCTGGGTTTCCTGCCACTGGTGCTGCTGGGTCTCAAGGACGTGGGTGGCTGGTCCGGTCTCTCGGCCAAGCTGGTGCCCGTGGCCACCAGCGCCGGCTACGCGCCGGGAGCCTGGTCCGACTCCTGGCGCCACCTGGGCACCGCATCGGCCAATCCGATGGGCGTCGAGTGGTTCGGGATGGTGATGGGCCTGGGCTTCGTGCTCTCGTTCGGCTACTGGTGCACCGACTTCCTGGTGATCCAACGCGCGATGGCCGCGGAGTCCATGACGGCGGCCCGGCGCACGCCGATCTTCGCGTCCCTCCCCAAGATGCTGTTCCCGTTCCTGGTCATCGTGCCGGGCATGATCGCGATCGCGCTCCATTCGAGCCGAGGAGGCCTGCTCCCGGTGGGCAGCGACGGGACCCCCAACTACAACCTCGCGGTGCCGGTGCTGCTGGCGCACTACCTGCCGTCCGGGCTCCTGGGGCTCGGGCTGACCGCGCTCATGGCGTCGTTCATGTCGGGGATGGCCGGCAACGTGACCGCGTTCAACACAGTGTGGACCTACGACATCTATCAGTCGTACATCCGCCCCGGACAGACCGACCGCCACTACCTCCGGATGGGGCACACCGCCACGGTGTTCGGCATCGGGTTGAGTGTGGCCGCGGCCTACGCCACCACGCGGTTCAACAACATCATGGACATGCTCCAGCTGGTGTTCGCGTTCGTGAACGCGCCGCTGTTCGCGACGTTCCTGCTGGGGATGTTCTGGCGCCGGGCCACCGGCCATGGCGCGTTCTTCGGGCTCCTGCTCGGCACGGCAGCCGCGGCGATGCATCACGGCCTGACCCTGCCCCGCGGTGCTATTCCCGGGCTCAAGGGCGGCTTTCTGGGTACGGTGCTCCAGGTCTATCCCAGCGAGATGGCGCAGAACTTCTGGACCGCGATCGTCGCCTGGACGGCGTGCTTCGTCGCGACCATCGTGATCTCGCTGCTCACTCGGCGCCACAAGACCGACGTCGAGCTGGGTGGGCTGGTGTACGCCCTCACGCCCCGGCAAAAGGACGACCAGCTGGTGTGGTACCGGCGGCCCAGCGCGCTGGCCGTGGTGGCCCTCGGGCTTACCGTTCTCCTCAACGTCATCTTCTGGTGAGCGCGATGAACCTCGACCTCCGTCTCCCGATCGGGCTCATGTTCACGATCGACGGCGTCCTGCTCATCGGGTTCGGCCTGGTATCCGACCCCGCGATCTACGAACGCTCGCTCGGCGCCAACGTCAACTTGTGGTGGGGACTCGTGCTGGTCGCCTTCGGGGTGGGCATGCTGGTGCCGTCGATCAGGCCCAAGCGGCCGCCGTCACGGCAGGGCTGAGGGCTTCGCCAGGCGGCGCCCGGTCAGACGGCCTCGACGGCTACGTCGAAGAGACCCGTAGCGGGAGAGTGGGTGCGGCCCTTCACCACGGAAGCACGGAAGACGCGGAAGCTTCCGAGCCCGTTCGCCCTCCTCTCATGCCGAGTCTGGTGAGATCGCGACAGTGATTTGGGGCGCCCGCCCCTTCCCCACCAAAAAACAAAAATATCGGGACGATTTCCTCTCGCGCGGAATGAGGGGAGGCCGGCCTCGCTAGGAGTCCTTCGTGTCCTTCGTGCCTTGGTGGTGAACAGCCAGAGATCTCAAACGGATGCGGGGCGTGGGGAGATGTCGGCGTGGCTGGCGACGTGGCAGCTCGGCCGCCTTAGGCCTGCCCGTCTGCCGCGAGGGTCGATCGAATATCAGTCATCGTCTGGTCTCGGGGTTGCGATGCGCGACAGGTCGAGCGATCGCAGCGCGCCGATCGCGACCTCCCAGGCGCCTTCCGCGCAGAGGCCGCGCATGCCAGCGTCCTCGTAGGCCGCGAGCGCGGCTTCGATGAGCGCGGCGCGCGTCTGCTCGATCAGGGTGCGCGGGTCAACGTCCACGTCGTTACTCCGGGTTCACACAGAGCCGGCAAGGGAGAACCGTTCCGAGCCGGCCCGCTCGCCCGGCCTCGGTCAGCACCCACGGCCGCACCTCCCACGGAGGCGTGTGTCGGACGTGCTGATTATGCCCGCACTCGAGCTCGGCGACCCACTGCTGCTCCGCGTCCTGGTGAAAGCCGACGATACGACGATTGGGGATCATACTCGGTCGCCTCTCCAGCGGCGGGTGCCGTTCTCCGGTCATCCCGACCCTCGGGCGGCGGCTCCGGGGACCAGCTCACATTCGCGCTCGAAGCGCTGCACTATCTGCAACCGGTTCTCCATCGCTCCCGACTGAGCCGCAATCCGCCAGGCGAACTCACGGCGCGTCTCGACCGGTTCCGCCCCCTGCGCCACGGCCACCCGCCACTGGGCGCAATAGGCCGGCAATTCCACGTCGATGATCCGACGGGCCGTCGTGAGCCCCGCCATGAACGCCTCGCAGGTGGGGAACGCGGCCGCCTGGGCGCGGTGGACGGCCTCGTGCGCCTCGAGCTGGGCGCGAAGAAGGGAGTCCCGCACGTCGGCTCGGATGCTGGAGACCGCCTGGCCGCCCTCGCAGCGAGTGATGCCGGGGAAGTCGTCGAGCACGGCGGGCCGCTGTGCCTCGATGGGTCGCGCGAGGGCCGCCAACGCGATCACCATACCCCCGCAACGTAGTATCGCGGCGCAACGGAGACTGCTCACTGCTCGAGCCCCACGCCGGAAGACCGATCCGGTGGCATTCCTGAGGCCGCGTCAGCCGGCCGTGTCCGCGAGAGGAGCCCATCGGCCAGGCGGACGGCAGCCGACGGCGTAAGGAACAACTGGGGCTCGATCAGCTCCAGCTCCATGAGGATCGGGCCCCCGGACGTCTCCACGACATCCACCCGAGCGTAGAGCCAGGAACGCGAAGCCGCCAGCAGGACGGCTTCGCCGAAGTCCCGCACCGACGCGGCCACGGTCACCGCTTCCCAGCGTCCGCCGAAGTCGCTCTGCACCCGGAAATCACCTCGGGCAGGCCGCTTTCGAACGGCATGACTGAACTCGCCGTCGATGAAGACCAGCGACAGCTCACCCTGCGTCTCCACCTCGGGAACGAACGCCTGCACCAGGCCGCCGACCTCGTTCAAGTGTCGCCAGTCAGACTGGCTCAGGCCCAGGTCGGGCGACAGGAGGTAGGTGCCGTACGCAGTGGCCGAGATCCGCGGCTTGAGCACGGCGCGGGAGAGGCCCCATTGG
>DATEJD010000062.1:0-5475 GCA_035278325.1 Gemmatimonadales bacterium
AAGGTCATGACTGGGATTCTGGAAGGCAAGCGGGCGCTGGTGACCGGCGGGCACCGGGGCATCGGCCGGGCGATCGCGGAGGCGTTCGTCGCCGCCGGGGCCCACACCGTGATCGCCGACATCGAGGGGGCCGACGAGGCGGCCAAGGAGATCGGCCACGACACCATCGGCGTGACCTGTGACGTCCGCTCCGGCGACAGCGTCGCAGCGGCGGTCACCGAGGCCACCCAGGCGTTGGGTGGGCTCGACGTGCTGGTCAGCAACGCCGGCGTGGAGAGCTTCGGGCCGCTGCACGAGATGACCGAGCAGGAGTTCGACCGGCTCGTCTCGGTCAACCTGCGCGGCACCTGGCTGGTCTACAAGCACGCCGTCCCGGCGCTGATCGACGGCGGTGGCGCGATCGTCAACATCGCCTCCCTGGCCGGGGTCGTGGGGTTCCCGCTGCTAGGTGTCTACTCCGCCAGCAAGGCCGGGGTGGTGCGGATGACCGAGGTGATGGCGCTCGAGCTGCGCGATCACGGGGTGCGCGCCAACGCGATCTGTCCCGGGTTCATCGACACCTCCATGGTCGAGCGCGCCTTCCGCGACTTCGAAGCAGCCACCGGAATGCCCCTCGGCGAGCTGATCACCGCCGGGCAGGGGCGACTGGGCAAGCCCGAAGAAGTTGCCTCGCTGGCCACTTACCTGGCCTCCGACGGCTCCTCGTTCATCAACGGCACCGCCATCACCGTCGACGGGGGAATGAACCTGCGCCGGGTGTGATACCGCGGCACTGTCACTGACCCTCGCCGGTTTCCGCGGACCGGCCTACGATCCACCTATGAGCAGTGCACCGGCCCCTCGGCGCGGCGGGAACCCGGTCGGTCCGTCCCTGAACCGGCTGATCGCCCGAAGGAACGATATCGACCTTGCCAGCCAGGCACTGTCGGAATCGAGGCTGCTGACGTTCACCGGCCCCGGCGGCGTGGGAAAGACGCGGCTGGCCCTGGAACTGGCTTACCGTGCCCGCGGCGGATTCCCCGACGGAGTATGGCTGGCCCAGCTCACCGACCTGAGTATCGGCGCCGGGGTCGCGGACGTGGAGTCGGCGGTGATCAGCGCCCTGGGCGTCAGCGACCAGTCCGCGACCCATCCGCGTGACAAGCTGCTGTCATTCCTGCGCGACCGAAAACTGATGCTGGTCATCGATAATTGCGAGCACGTATTGCCGCCGGTCCGGGCGGTGCTGCCGGTCATGCTGCGCGAGGCTCCCCAGCTTCGCGTGGTCGCGACCAGCCGCGAGCCGCTCGGTATCGCCGGCGAGCTGCTGCGGCCGGTGCGTCCGCTGAGCATCCCCGACCCGGCCACCCCCGCCGCACAGCTGCTCGCGGACGGGTCGGTGAGCCTGCTGCTTGAACGGGCCTGCGCCGTCGATCCCGAGTTCGCGATCAGCGACGACAACGCCGGGGCCGTGATCGACCTGTGCCGCCTGCTCGAGGGCGTACCGCTGGCCATCGAGCTGGCCGCGGTAAAGCTCCGCATGCTCACCGTGGAGCAGGTCGTGCAGCGATTCGGCCGGCGGCTGACGGCGCTGGCCGACTCGGCTGCCCCGTCTGCGTCCCGGCACCGGTCACTGCGGGCGATGGTGGAATGGAGTTACGAACTCTGCGCGCAGACCGCACAGGTCCTGTGGCGCCGCCTGTCGGTGTTCCCCGCTACCTTCGACCTCGAACTCGCCGAGGCGGTCTGCGCCTTCGGTGAGTTGCGCGCAGAGG
This sequence comes from Gemmatimonadales bacterium, assembly GCA_035278325.1. Taxonomy (GTDB): domain Bacteria; phylum Gemmatimonadota; class Gemmatimonadetes; order Gemmatimonadales; family GWC2-71-9; genus CAVVWJ01. Next base: position 1,755 of record DATEJD010000062.1, read on the forward strand.
ATGTGGTCGACACCATAGAGCGGCTGGTCGGGCAGTCCATCCTGCTGACCGACCACCGTACGGGCATCATGCGGTACCGCTTGCTCGCGCCCCTGCGGGAGGTCGCCGCCGAACTCGCTGGCCGGGCGGGCGAAACGGCCCAGCTGGAACGCCGGCACCGGGACGTCATGATGCACCGCGCCCGGGACATGCTGGCGCAGTGGTGCGGCCCGCACCAGGAGGCACTGATCTCGCGCATGCGCCTCGACCACGCCAGTTATGTCGCGGCGATCCAGTGGAGTGCAACCACGCCGGGCGAGGAACAGGCCGGACTGCAGCTGTCGGGGCGGTTGCGCTACCACTGGCTGTCCGGCGGACTCCTCGCCGAGGGGCGGATGCGGATCGAAGCGCAGCTCGCCGCGGTCACCGAGCCGTCGCCGGCGCGGGCCGAGTGCGTGTGGGTCGTGACCTGGATCGCGCTGCTCCAGGGAGACCATGAGCGGGCCCGACAGTGGCTGGGCGAGCTTGCCGAACTCGCCGGCCAGCTGGATGACCCTCGGCTGTCCACCCACCTTCACCACTGGGGGGCGCTGCTGGCGATGTTCACCGGAGATTTTCAGGCCGCTGTGCGCGGCTTCGAGGCCGCGGCCGAGGGACACCGCGCCCACGGTGATCTCTGGCTGGAAATCACGGCTCGGTACATGCTCGCCAGCGCGCTCGCCTGCGGCGGCCGCGCATCGGAGGCGCTGGCGATCAGCAGCAGCACGGCCACGATGTGTGAACAGTGCGGGGACCGGTCCGCCCGCGCGTATGCCCTGTGGGCGGCGGGACTAGCGCGGTGGAGGCTGGGGCGCCTCGACGAGGCCGAGCAGTCCGCCCATGCGGTGCTGCGGCTCCAGCGAGTCTTGGCCGACGGCATCTGCACCGCTCTCACGACCGACCTGCTGGCATGGGTGGCGTACGACCGGGGGCAGGCTGACCGCGCTGACGCCTTGTCGGCGGCGGCACGCCACGTGTGGCGGTCGCTGGGCACGTCCCTGCAGGCGTTCGGGCCGCAGCTGTCCGGCTTCGCCGAACGGCACGCGCCGCCGCCTCGGTCCGGGTGGCCGGCGGACGGCCTGGCGGCAGCCGGCCAGTTCCGGGATCTCGATGACGTGATAGACCTCGGGCTGGGCGCCGAGCGGGACCCGGACAGGACCAGGCGCGGCGCAATCGCGCAACCGCTGACCAGGCGGGAACTCGAAGTAGCCGCCCTCATCGAGGACGGCCTGTCGAATCGCGAAATTGCGCAACGGCTGATCATCGCGAAGCGCACCGCAGACGGCCATGTCGAACGGATCCTCGCCAAGCTCGGGTTCACGTCCCGCGCTCAGGTCGCCGCGTGGATGGCGCGGCGCGTGAACTCTCAATTCTCATGACGAGGTGCTGTACCCGCTGCTTGACGGTGACAAGTGCTGGTGATCGGCAGACGCCGCCGCCCGTTCGGCGAACTGGTGGCGGTACCGGCGGCGACCTGCTCCTTATCCGGAACGGGCGGTGGCTACTGCCCACGGGACAAGGGCTCCGCCGGCCTGTCGCGACATCCGGTTGAGGTGGCGTTGCTGAGGGTGCCGGACTCCCTAATCCTTACAGTCGTGTTAGGATTAGGGTATCGTTTGAGGCACGACGGCAGCTGGCGATTGCCATGGCAGCGAAGGTGGTAACCAGGGTGGACACCGGACAGCAACCGGGACCGGCGATGCCGCAGTCCCCGGGCGCCGACGCCCGGCCGATAGTGCTGGCGCTCGTCGAAGACCGGGTCGGGAGCCTCGCATCGCTGCTGCTGGCCGCTGATATCGCCGCCGCGCAGCAAGCCCGTCTGCATGTTGCCCACGTCAGCACCCATCGAATGTGGTGGGCCGGGATGGCGGGCGCCGCGGTACCGGCCTACCTGTGGGCGGAGACCGACCGTCTCGCCGCCCGGCAGCTGCGCGACAAGGTCGCCGGCCTGCTAGCCGTGGCTGCGCCCGTGGAATGGACCTTCACGTGGACCCCCGGCACGGCGCACCACGTCGTGACGGACCTGGTGAGCACGCTCTCGCCGATTGCCGTGGTGGTAGGCGCCCCACGCCGGCGCGGGCTTCGCGTGCGCCGGTCGCTGGCGCGATGGCTGATCGGCCGGCCAAACGTCCCGGCGGTGGTGGCACCGGCATGAGCCGGCGATCTCCGGCGGGCAGCCTCCCCGGCGCGCCGGCATTGCGCTCCGACGCCCAGCGCAGCGTGGCGAGGATTCTCGCCGCCGCCGAGGATTGCTTCACCGCCGACCCCAACGCTCCCATGACCGCCATCGCCGCCGCGGCGAAGGTCAGCCGGGTAACCCTCTACCTCCACTTCCCGACCCGCGAAGAGCTCCTCAGCGCCACCGTGGCTCGCATCGTCGACGAGGTCGACCGCCTCCTGGGGACCCACCCGCTGGAGACCCTGCCGCCCGCCCAGGCCATGGACCGGATGATCCGGGTCGCCTGGGAAGCACTCGCGCGCTATCGCGCCCTCGTGGTGAGCTGCACCCGACAGCACGGGGACATCGTCACCAGGCACGAGCACGTCATGCAGGCGCGGATCCGCGCGCTGCTTCGCCGGGGCCGCGACCTGGGCTCGTTCCGGGCCGACCAGCCGCTGGAGTGGCAAGTCGCCGTCTGCTACGACCTGCTTGTCACCGCAGCCAGCCAGGTCCACGCCGGCACGCTCAACGCCGACGCCGCGGTAGAAACCCTGATCGCGACGCTGGAGGCGGCATACCGCCCGCTATGAACGCATTGCCTGCAACGACGAGAACGAGCCGGGTGGAACCGAACCCGAGATTCAAGGAGGCACCGTGATTCGCCAAACCCGGCGGCTGTCCGCGTGCACTCATGGGCCGCACAACTCTCGCTCCGCGTCACGCCGAGCCTGGGGCAGGTGTGGGGCTACCGGCCATCCTTCGAGGCCATGCGCAGCCTGGTCGACGTGCTCGCCTACGACACCTCCTTCGTCACCGACGACCTAGTGCGGCTGCGCTTCGAGGCGTCCACCCGTCCGGGTCGGCAGGAGGCATACGAGCAGATGTTCCCACACCCCCACCAGGAGGTGCTGGATCGCCTGGCGGTGCCGGAGGAGCGCATCGCCACGCTGCCACATGAGACGCTCGTGATCCATGGCCGCGAGGACGGCGTAATCCCGCTGGGCTCGGCTGTCCGGCTCCTGGAGCTCATCGGGTGCGCCGAACTGCACGTCTTCGGCCAGTGCGGCCACTGGACGCAGTTCGAGCACCCCGAGCGCTTCAACACCGTTCTATCGGCCTTCTTGAACCGCTAGCCGGCGCGCGGTCCGGCGATATCGGAGAATGGTGGCATTGGGATATTCCGGTTTGGCCCGATATCCCCGATGGATAGTGGGCGCAACGTCATCGGACGGACTGTCTGCTGCCGTCTCGACACGCGACAGTGCGGATATGGCAACGAATCGGCTGCCGCGGCCGCGCGGTCGGCTGGCCGATAATGTGCACGTATCGGATCAGTAGATGCTGGCCGAGAGATCCAGACCCAGTGCGCGGATCTTGCGGTACAGCGTGGAGCGCGCGATGCCGAGCGCCAGTGCCGCCTGGTGCTTGTTGCCGCCCGCCTCTCGCAGGGCCCGCACGATCGTCTGCGCCTCGATCTGTTCCAGCGCGGCCAGTTGGCGCCGCGCGGCGCGCGCGACGTACTCCGGCGGGAGGTCGGCGGTG
>DATEJD010000063.1:0-5600 GCA_035278325.1 Gemmatimonadales bacterium
GTTTCACGCGGAGAAGGAGTCGGAGGGCGACAAGATCGTAAAGCGCATGGGCGACGATGGGAGCCAGCAGGTTCCCGGACGCGAGATGCAGCCAGCCGAGGTACCCGCCGACCAGCGCGGCCAGCACGGCGTACGTGACGGTCAAGGCGTGGGCCAGGCCGAACGCTGCCGCCGTCACCAACACGGCCGCCCAGGCCGGGAGCCGCGCCAGCAGCGCGGTCTGAACGACCCCACGGAACAACGCCTCCTCGCCCAGGCCGGCGAGCACCGCCACCAGCGCGATCACCACGGCCGAGCTGCCCGTGAACAGCGGTGCGGCCCGCTCTTCGACGGTGCGCACCAGACGGGCCACCGGCTCGAACCGGGTTCGAAGACACCACCCCAGCAGCAACAGCAAAGGGGCCGTGGCCGCGATTCCCGCAGCCAGGCCCCTCAGGTTCCATGTGAGCGTCGCGAAGGGCGCGACGCGCAGCATCGCGCCCGCGCCGAGCGCCACCAGCACCAGCCCGCCTTCCGCCAGCGCCGCGAGCAGCGCCGGCCGAGGCGCGCGAGCTACTTGGCGCGCTCCAGGTAGACCCCTTCGCGGGGATTCACCCGCACCCGCTCGCCCTCGTTGATGAACTCGGGCACCTGAATGGTGACCCCGTTGCTCAGCTTGGCGGGCTTGGTGCTCGCGGTCTTGGTGGCGGTCTTCATGATCGGGGCGGTCTCCACCACCTCCAGCTCGGCCGTGGCCGGCAGCATGATCGCGATCGGCCGGCCGTTGAGCCACTCGGCCTGGAACGTCATGCCCGGCTCCAGCCACTGGCCCTGGTCGCCGGTGACCTCATCATCCAGCGTGTACTGATCGTAGCTCTGCGCGTCCATGACGTGGGTGCCGTTGCTGTCGCGATACATCACCTGCATCTCCTTGGTGTCCATGCGCGCGTCCTCGACAAACTCGGTGGCGCTGAGCCGAGTGTCGAAGGTGTTGCCGCTGGTGAGGTTCCTCAGCCTGAGCTGCACGAACGCGCGCAGGTTGCCCGGGGTGCGGTGCTGGAAGTCCATCACCCGGCACGGCTGGCCGTCGATGATGAGCACGTGGCCGCGGCGGATGTCGCTTGCCTTCATCGGTCTGAAGCTCCAGAGAACGGTCGGTCGGCCGGCGCCACCGTGGCGCCGCGGAGGTGGAAAATACACGGTGGCGGGCCAAGCGACAGTCACGGGTGACCGCAGTCACCGCCCGGACACCTGCGCTGCCGTACGTTCCGCCGCACCGGGACGGCAGTCCGTCCCACCAGTCATCACCGCTAGGCTCGAGTCCGCATGCACCGGAACCGTTGGCGCCGTTCTCGCCCGCGAGTAGGACATGGGTAGCCCGCCGGCGGCTCCGGAGGCTGTCCCGATCGCGCCGTGGCGCGGCCTCGAGGGGAGCGACCGGCTGGCGGCCTGGCGCTCCAACGTGGGACAGCCGGTGGCGCTCGACTTCGCTCCTTTGCTGGGCTCGACCGAGATCTCGAGCCTCGCGGTGCTGAGCTGGAACCTGTGGATCGGGCGCGGCCGGCTGGCCGAGGTCGTCGCGCGGGTGCGAGAGACGACGGACGCGCCGCTCGTAGTGCTGGCGCAGGAGGCGTTCCGCGCCGACGCTTCGGTGCCGCACCGTGTCGTCGCTCGACGCGCGGCCGGCGGATTTCGGCGTCGCGTGGTGCCGCGCACCGACATCGTCGAGCTCGCCGCGGAGCTCCGGCTCAACCTGCGGTACGTCCCCTCGATGCGGAACGGCACCGGCGCGAGCGACCGCGGCAATGCCATCCTCTCCAACCTGCCGCTCGCCGGAGTGCGCGCCTTCGAGCTGCCTCTCGTGCTGCAGCGTCGGGTACCGCTGCTGGCGATGCTCGAGCTCCCGTGGGGTCCGATGCAGATCGTGAACGCGCACCTCGATCCGCGAGGGCCGGCGGGCACCCGCGTGGTCGGCGGCGAGGGGCGCGCCCGCCAGACGCGGTACCTGCTCGATCGTATGGCCGAGGGGCTCACGGTGCTCGGGGCCGATCTCAACCTGAGCCGGGGCAAGCGGGAGGCTGCCTGGCGGCTGCTCCACGCCGCCGGCTTTACCAGCGGCGTGCCGGCAGCTCGGCAGCCTTGGCGCCACACGTTTCACGCGCTCCCGCGGCTGGTGCTCGACTATGTCCTGTTGCGCGTCGCCCCTGGCGGGGTGGCCGCGGCGAGCGTCGAGCGACTCGACGAGCACCCGCGCGACCGCGGGCCGACCGTATTCGGTTCCGATCACCACCCGCTGCTGGCCCGGATCCAGCTCAACGCGCCCGGAAGCGACCGATGAACGATCTGCTGGACGCAGGACTCCCGTGGTGGGGCTGGGGGCTCATGATCATCGGCGTGGTGGCGCTGGTATCGGTCATGAGCGCCCTGTTTCTGCCGGACTGGAACGAGCGGGCCTATTCGGGAGGAGAGGCCTCCGAGCCCGGCAGCGAGGCCTTCGTGACGACGGTGGGTGCGTACCTCAACAACCCGGTCCACCGAGGTGGGACGATCGAGCTGCTCCAGAACGGCGACCGGTTCTATCCCGCCATGCTCGAGGCGATCCGCGGCGCTCGCGACACGGTGAATTTCGAGGTCTACATCTTCGAGCCGGACCAGATCGGCCGCCAGTTCATGGACGCCTTCAAGGAGCGCGCACGGGCCGGCGTGGAGGTCCGCGTGCTGGTCGACGCGTTCGGCTCGTGGAGGCTCAGGCGCCGGCACCGCGAGGAGCTGCGCCAGGCGGGCGTCAGGATCGAGCGGTTTCGCTCGCTCGGGCTGAGCAATCTGGTGCGGGTGTACCGCCGGACCCACCGGCGGGCGATCGTGGTGGATGGCCGCGTCGCCTTTACCGGCGGCGCGGCCATCTCGAGCAAATGGGCCGGTGACGTGCGGACCAACCATGAGTGGCGCGACAGCATGGTGCGCATCACCGGGCCGCTGGTGGGCGGGATTCAGTCGGCCTTCACCGAGAACTGGGTCTACAGCACCGGCGAGATCCTCACCGGCGATCGATTCTTCCCGCGGACCCAGCCTGCCGCCGGCCCGTGCAGCATCTCGGTCGTAAGCTCACCCTCGGATGCCCAGCAGCCGATCCGCATGCTGCTCTATCTCACCATGGCCAACGCAAGGCGGCGGCTCTGGATCTGCAACTCCTATTTCATTCCCGACCCGCGCCTCCGTCGGGCGGTGGTGGATCGGGCGCGGAACGGCGTGGACGTCCGCATCCTGGTCCCCGGCAACCATACCGATGCGGTTCCCGTGCAGCTCGCGGGCCGAAGCTACTACCAGGAGCTGCTCGAGGCCGGCGTGCGGATCTTCGAGTTCCAGCCCGCCATGATGCACGCCAAGACCATCGTCGCCGACGACATCTGGTCGGTGGTCGGCTCCGCCAACATGGACGAGCGCAGCATGGAGCTCAACGAGGAGAACATCGTCGGCGTGGCCCACGAGGCCCTGGCCCAGGCCATCACCGAGGGACTGGAGGCGGACTTCAGGCGCTCGAAGGAGATCTCGCTCGAGCAGTGGCGCAAGCGGCCGGCGTGGCAGCGGGGGCTGGAGAAGGTGGCGAAGGTGTTGATTGAGCAGTACTAGGAGGGCGATAGGGCGATAAGGCGATAGGGGGTGCGCTGGCCGGCGCTGTCATCCCGAGCGGAGTGAGGGACCTTCTCACCCGGTTCATACCCGTGGAGAAGGTCCCTCCCTGCGCTAGGGATGAGGAGGCCTGCCCTCCCGCCGTCCTATCGTCCTATCGCCCTATCGCCCTATCGCCCTATCGTCCTCAACTACCCCCCCGCAATCGCCGCCACCACCGTGATCTCGTCTCCCGCGCTCACCGGCGTCGCGAACCCGTCGCGGAATCGGATGTCCTCGTCGTTGAGATAGTAGGTGACGAACGGGTACGGCCCACCGGTCTCGTCGCGGAGACGGGGAGCCAGACGGGGGAAGCGGTCGGCGATGTCGGCGACGACGTCGCCGAGGGTGGCGCCGGTGGACTTGATCGTGGCCTGGCCGTCGGCCAGACGGGCGAGCACGGTTGGCAGGCTAAAGGTCACGGCCATACAGGGCCTCCAGTTCGCGAATGCGGGGCGCGATGATGGGCGCGTCGGGCAGCGCACCGCCCAGCGCCTCGACGGTCTTGAGTCCGTTGCCGGTGATGCAGAGGACCACCTCGTCCTCCGGGCGGAGCCGGCCGCTCTGCGCCAGCGCGAGCGCCGCGGCGACGGTGACGCCGCCCGCCGTCTCGGTGAAGACGCCGGTGGTCTCGGCCAGCAGCTTGATGCCGTCCACCAGCGCGGCCTCCGACACACCGGCGGCCCAGCCGCCGGTGGTGCGGATCGCGCTCGCCGCGAATCGGCCGTCGGCCGGGTTCCCGATCGCGATCGAGCGCGCGATCGTCTGCGGCACCACCGGCGCCACGTGCTCGCCGCCCGTCTCCACCAGTTGTACGATGGGCGCGCAGCCTGACGCTTGAGCGCCGTAGAGCCTGGGCACCGCGTCGCTCACCAGACCCGCCTCGGCGAACTCGCGGAATCCCTTCTCCAGCTTGGTGAGGAGCGAGCCGCCCGCCATGGGCGCCACCACCGCCGCCGGCAGCCGCCAGCCCAGCTGCTCGGCGATCTCGAAGGCCATCGTCTTCGAGCCCTCGCCGTAGTAGCCGCGCAGATTGATGTTGACGAGGCCCCACCCGTACCGGTCGGCCACCTGGGAGCAGAGGCGGTTCACGTCGTCGTAGGTCCCGCGGACCCGTACCAGCCGCGGATTGTATACCGCGGTGCCGACGATCTTCCCGATCTCCAGGTCGTGGGGGATGAAGATCCAGGCGGGAAGGCCGGCGCGGGCCGCCTGCGCGGCGACCGCGTTGGCGAGGTTGCCGGTGGATGCGCAGCCCACCGTATCGAGCCCGAGGCCCAGCGCGGCGTTGAGCGCGGACGCCACCACCCGGTCCTTGAAGCTGAGCGATGGATGGCTCACCGCGTCGTTCTTGATCCATACCCGCGCGACGCCGAGCCGGCGCGCCAGCGCTTGCGACTCAAGCAGCGGCGTGAAGCCGCTGTCGAGCGACACGACCGGCTCCCCTTCGAACGGCAGCCATTCGTGATATCGCCAGAGGGATGGCCGCCGCGCGGCGATGGTCGTCGCGCTGGGCAGCGGGCGCGCCGGATCGTACACCGGCTCGAGCGGGCCCAGACACTCTTCGCAGGTGGCCGCGGCCGCCGGTGGATGGAGGGCGCCACACAACTTGCAGGCCAGCGGCAGCGGCCGAGGGCCGCGGGAAGCCGCCGGGCCGGTTTGCCCCGGGGCGGCAGGAAGGTCGAGAACACTCGTCATGGCGTGGGTTTCCCGCCTCGCCGTCTCCGAACCTTTGGCCCCGGACCCGAAAAAGGAAACGCGCCCGGTGCCAAAAAGACACTCGGGACGCGAGGCTTTTTAGCATTTGTTTAACGTGGCTGCAATAGGCCGCAAATGACCACGACGTCGATTGTATTGGGCAGTGTACGCAGTGAGGGCGGGGAGCGCAAGAGGCGCTTTAGGCGATAGGGCGATAGGCCGCTACGGCGATAGGGCAATACGGCGATACGCGG